>CADBMK010000132.1 GCA_902795785.1 uncultured Bacteroidia bacterium
AAGGTGTATCTCTGGGTGGAAAACCAGCCGCATTCATGCGAATAGTTCCCTGAGGACTTTCAGGGATTTGATATTGACCGGGGTCTCCGTATGGTACTCGATGTACCTGAGGAAGATCTCGGCTATTTCGTTCCTGATCTCCCCTGTCATTGGAATGAGCATGGCCTCGCTGAAGGACGTCTGCAGGAGGGCCTCCACCAGTTCCATCCTGTCTCCGGCAAATGGGGATATGCCGTCGAAGTCCGGGCTGAAGCCCAGGGCGGACGCCAGGTCTGCAAGGAATCTAAGGTGGAAGTTTGCAAAATCGCTTTGCAGGGCATCCAGGGCCAGGATCTGTCCTACGGTCCATTCATAGAGGCCTTCTTCCTGAGCGCCATCCTTGATAATCCTATAAAGGACTTCGCTCAGGAACATAGTCATAGCGTTCTTGCGGATATCGTTCCTGATGCCCGCAAGAGGGTATCTGCCCGTGAATTTCCTTGCTGAGAATAGGTTTGATTTGGGATTCTCGGTCACTTCGGCCTCGAGAATGTTGAGGGGCTGGAAGTGGGCCATGGATTTGCCTTTGCCTACTCTGACCATGAAACTGCGCCGTCCCATCTGCCTTGTGAGCGTATGAAGGACGATTGCACTCTCCCCGTACTTGGTGTAACTGAGAACTATCATTTCACAGCCGAAGGTCATAGCCGCGGATTATTTTCTGTTTTTCAGGAATTCTGCCATTGCACGGAGTGCCTTGCCTCTGTGTGAAATGGCGTTTTTCTGCTCTTCGGTAATCTCCGCCACGGTCCTGTCAGGGTACTCGTCCGCTATGAAGACGGGATCGTAACCGAAGCCTCCGCATCCTGCCTTGGACATTGCAATCTTTCCCTTCATCTCACCCTCGAAGAAATAAGTCTCTCCGTCCAGGATGAGGGTTACGACGCTGACGAAGCGGGCGCTTCTGTCGCATCCCGGCTTCTTTGCCAGTTCACTGAGAAGTTTGTCCATATTTGCCTGGAAATCATGGCCTTCGCCTCCGGCGTATCTTGCCGTATAGACTCCCGGGGCGCCGTCAAGGGCGTCAACCTCCAGTCCGGTGTCGTCGGCAAAGCAGTTCTTGCCTGTCCTGACGTAGAGATAATCCGCTTTCTGGAGTGAGTTTTCTTTGAGGGTGGATCCTGTTTCGGGGATGTCTTCGGTTATTCCGAGGTCTTTAGGTGATACGAGGCTGTAGTTATGGCCGAGAATTTCACCGGCCTCCCTTAATTTTCCTTTATTTCCTGTTGCAAATATTATTTGTATTGCCATGGCACGATATTTTCTGCCGTCAAATTTACTAAATTTGCTATCAGAATGAAAAAGCATATTGTAACAATAGCCCTTGCACTCGTGCTGGGCATTTCTCTTGGAGCTCAGGAAAAAGCCCCTGCAAAGGGATTCACCATAGGCAAGTGGATGGAAATCCAGAATGCCGTCCGTCTGGACCTCAATAAGTATTATGTGGACACCCTCCCGCTTGCGCGTATGGAGAGGGCCTCGCTGGATGCCCTTCTGAACAGCCTTGACCCTTATACGGTTTATGTTCCGGAGGAGGAGCAGGAGGACTTCAACCTGATTATTGGAAAGACTTACGGCGGTATCGGCGCCGTTATCTATAAGCCTGAGAAGGATGGCAACGTGATTATCAACGAGCCTTACGCGGATTCTCCAGCGGCCCGTGCCGGACTCCGCTGCGGCGATGAAATCATCACCATCGACGGAGAGTCCACCCACGGACTTACCAGCCAGCAGGCCAGCGACAAGATGAGGGGAAAGCCGGGCACTTCCGTTGCCTTCAGGCTCAAGAAGGTTTATTCAGGCAAGGAGGTGGACGTTACCATCGTCCGCGAGAGAATCCATTTCCCTGACGTGGAGTATGCCGGAATGCTTAACGATACCACCGGATATATCTGCCAGAGCGGTTTCACCGAGGGCGTTTCGGGTGCAGTCAGGGAGAGCGTACTGAAACTTAAGGAGCAGGGAATGAAGAAACTTGTCCTGGATCTTCGCGGAAACGGCGGCGGTCTTGTGGACGAGGCCGTTAAGATTATCTCCCTGTTTGTGCCAAAGGGAACAATGGTGCTTTCTTCAAAGGGCAACACACCTGATTCAGAGGAGAAGTTCTTTACCACCATCGATCCTATAGACCTGAAGATTCCTATCGTTGTGCTTGTGGATTCCGGATCTGCTTCCGCATCAGAAATCGTAGCCGGAGGCCTCCAGGACCTGGACCGCGCCACCGTAATGGGACGCCGCTCATTTGGAAAGGGCCTTGTTCAGAGAATTCTGCCTCTGCCTTACGGCGGAGAGCTCAAAGTTACCATCGCCAAGTATTATACGCCTTCAGGACGATGCGTCCAGGCTATCGACTATGCCAACCGTAATGAAGACGGCAGCGTAGGCCATATCCCTGATTCGCTCACCCACGAGTTCAAGACCGCCCACGGCAGGATTGTGCGTGACGGCGGTGGAATTACTCCGGATGTCCTTCTGTCAGAGAAGGAATATGGACGTCTGGTTTACTCAGTGGTGCTCAACGGTATTACGGACCAGTATGCGCTGGACTATGTGCGCCGTCACGAGAATGTGCCGGCCTTCGAGGATTTCCACTTCACCGATGAGGATTACAAGGACTTCGTGGCCTTCGCAAAGGATAAGAAGTTCGACTACCGTTCAGACGCCAGGGCTACCTTCGACCACATGAAGAAGCAGCTGGAAAAGGACGGTTTCGCAGATCGTATGAAGGATCAGCTCGATGCCATGGAAAAGGCGTTGGAGATGGATAAGGAGACCTTCCTGAATATCGAAAAGGATGAACTCATCCCGTTCATCGAGCAGGAGATCGCCGTGCGCTACTGGTTCCAGGAAGCCGGAGTCAAGATCAGGCTTCGCTATGATGACCAGCTCAGAGAGGCTTTAAGCAAGCCTCTCGCTATTTGATCGTAGGGAAGAGGCCGAACATCTCGGCGTCAATCCTGTTGGTGATTTCCTGGAAATCTTCAGGGCGGTTCTCGAATTTGATGTTGTCCACGTCAATGATAAGAAGCTTGCCCTTGTAATCTTTCACCCAATCCTCATATCTCTGGTTGAGGCCGGTCAGGTAATCTATACGGATTGACTTCTCGTACTCGCGTCCGCGTTTCTGAATCTGTGAAACGAGGTTCGGAATGCTTGAACGGAGGTAGATCATAAGGTCCGGTGCCTTTACAAGGGACATCATAAGGTCAAAGAGATCCGAGTAGTTCTCGTAATCACGCGTACTCATAAGTCCCATTCCGTGGAGGTTAGGCGCAAATATCCTTGCGTCCTCGTAGATTGTGCGGTCCTGGATGATCACTTCCTTGCTCTTGGAAATCTCTACGACATCCTTGAAACGCTTGTTGAGGAAGTAGATCTGAAGATTGAATGACCATCTCTCCATATCCTCATAGAAATCAGAGAGATATGGGTTGAAATCTACCGATTCAAATTTCGGAGTCCATCCGTAGTGCTTTGCGAGCATCTTGGTCAGCGTGGTTTTGCCACTTCCGATATTTCCTGCGATTGCGATATGCATGGTATAGTGAATTATTAGTTATCTATCTTGAAAAAGACCGAAAAGTTCAGCGTCTATCTTGTCCGTGACTTTTGCAAAGTCTTCGGGTCTGTGGAGGAAATCAAGCTCGTCCCCTTCGATTGTCAGAACCTTGCCCGGATATCTGTTGTAAATGAAATCTTCGTATCTCTCGTTAAGGCCCTGGAGGTAGTCGATGCTTATTCCTTTCTCGTATTCCCTTCCACGTCCCAGAATCTGGGAAAACAGGTGGGGAACTGAGCATCTGATGTAGATGAGAAGGTCCGGAGGACTTACCAGGGACATCATCATGCTGAACAGTTCCATATAGGTATCGAAGTCCCTGTCGGAGAGGTTGCCCATGGCTTTGTTGTTGGCCACGAAGATGTAAACTCCCTCGTAGATGGTACGGTCCTGAATGATTACATCCTTGCTTTTCTTGATGTCCAGGATGTCCCTGAATCTTTCCTTGAGGAAATAGACTTCAAGGTCGAAGGACCAGCGGGGAATATCTTTGTAATAATCCTCGAGATATGGATTGTAGGTGACGGATTCGTACTTAGGAGTCCATCCGTAATGTTTGGACAGAAGCTCCGTCAGGGTGGATTTCCCGGCACCGATATTTCCTGCTATACCTATATGCATTGCCTATGTAAGAGAAATTTACCAAAGTTAAGACTTCTTTTTGTATTTTTGCAGTCCAAAACAGACACTTGCAATGCTGCATATAAAAAACTTTGTATTCAATTCATTCAGAGAACACTGCTACCTCGTGTGGGACGATACCCTCGAGGGCGTGATAATAGATCCGGGCGCCTGCTCGGACTATGAGAAAGACACTCTGTATGATGAGGTTGCATCGGACAAGATAAAAATCAAATACGTTCTTCTGACCCACGCGCATTTCGACCATATCTATGCCGTGAAGGCCTGCGCTGACAAGTATGGCGCCGAGGTCCTTATGAATCCGGCGGAATGGGACCTTATCAAGGAACTTGTTCCTATGTCGGACCGCTTCGGCATGCCATGTCCTGACACGTCGTTCAAGACGGGGGACCTGCATGACGGGGACATCGTAAGTTTCGGCCAGACAAGCTTCAAGGTAATCTCCACGCCTGGACACTCTCCGGGAGGAGTCTGCTTCTACGACGAGGCTGACAAAGTCATCTTCACGGGCGATACCCTCTTTGCCGGAACCATCGGACGTACGGACGTCCCGCTTGGAAACTATGATGACCTTATCAAGGGCATCATGGAGAAGCTTATGATCCTTCCGGGTGACGTGGACATAATTCCCGGGCACGGATACGGCTCCAACATTGCGGAAGAAAGGACGTCAAACCCTTTCCTCCAGCCTTTCAACGAGCCTGAGGAGAACGAAAAACCTGCTGAGGACAGCGTCAATCCGATTGAAATTCACCCTTTGGGATAAATGAGTATTATGGCCGGAAAGGATGAGTATATAGAGATACGTGGCGCCAGGGCCCACAACCTCAGGAATATCGATGTGGATATTCCCAGGAACAAACTCGTCGTGGTTACCGGTCTGAGCGGCAGCGGAAAGTCCTCCCTTGCCTTCGATACCATATATGCCGAGGGACAGCGCCGTTACATAGACACCCTCTCCGCCTATGCCAAGCATTTCATGGGCGTACTGGAGAAACCTGAGGTCGAGAGTATCAGCGGTCTGAGCCCGATCATCGCCATAGAGCAGAAGACTACGGGCAACAATCCACGTTCTACAGTAGGTACAATCACGGAGATATATGATTTCCTGAGGCTTTTCTATGCCAGGGCTTCGCGCGCGTTCTCCCCGGTTACCGGCAAGGAGATGATAAGGTACACCAACGACCAGATAGTTGACCTTATCCTTAAGAATTACGACGGGAAGAAATGCATCCTGCTTGCACCCCTTGTAAGGGGCAGGAAGGGCCAT
>CADBMK010000133.1 GCA_902795785.1 uncultured Bacteroidia bacterium
ATACCAGACAAAGAAGATTGCCATCGAGGCTTTCCCTCTGGAGCATAAGATAGAGACGTTCGGATTCATAGTCAGAGAGAAGGAACCAGACCTGAACATAGACAAGGACGCGCTTGAGAAATTCCACTTCACGCTTGAGGAAATAGGTACCCTCAAACGCGGTGAGGATGTGGTGCGCGATGATGAAAAACTTATTATACCGGCTTCGGAGGTGACTTACCGTCCTTTCAAGCCCAGAAGCTATGCCTATTGCAGCGACACGTCCGTGTTCCCTGAAGAGGCTGCCTGGGTAAAGGGGGTTGACCTTCTTTATCACGAGGCCACTTATCTGAACGAACTTGAGGATCAGGCTGCTTCCCGTCATCATTCAACGGCGGCCCAGGCTGCGACGGTGGCCCGTGAGGCCGGAGTGGGCAAACTGGTTCTCGGCCATTATTCATCACGCTGTCGCGACAAGTCCCTGTACGAGGCTGAGGCACGTGCAATCTTCCCAGAATCATACGCTGCAGACGATCTGGACGTCTTTGAGGTCCCTCTTGAAAAACTACGATAATTCCATTATCTTTACGTATTATGCGTAATGTTTGGAAAATCGTAGCGGGCCTCGCAGTCCTTCTTTTCTTTTTCACGTCATCGGCGGAGTCCAGAAAGACCCCGCAGCAGGTTTACATAGAGACCTATTCGTCCCTTGCCGTAAGCGAGATGTATCGCAGCGGCGTACCTGCCAGTATCACCCTTGCCCAGGGCCTTCTGGAATCAAGGGCCGGCCTGTCGGAACTTGCCGCCAAGGGTAACAACCATTTCGGCATCAAGTGCCACGACTGGAAGGGTAAATCGATGAAGGTGGATGACGACAGGAAAGGGGAGTGCTTCAGGGTCTATGATTCTCCAGACGAGTCATTCAGGGACCATTCGGATTTTCTTCGTTACAGGGACCGTTATAAATTCCTCTTTGAGAACGACGTTACCGATTACAAGGCCTGGGCTCACGGTCTGAAAAAGGCCGGTTATGCCACCGATCCGGCATATCCTTCCAAACTTATCAAGATTATCGAAGATTATAACCTGAGCGTTTACGATACGGGAAAGCCGGCTCCAAAGAAGCATCATGGAGAGGTTGTCCATATTCCTGAGTCGCCGCTGAGCATTGAAGAGGCAAAGCCTGTAGAGAAAGGCCGTCTTGAGGAATTCAGGTTCTCCCTTTCAAGGCAGATGTATTCCAAGAACGGAGTGCCTTTTGTCAAGAGCGTAGAGGGCGAGACCTATGAAAGTATTGCCGCCACCTACAACCTCTTCCTCAAGGAGATTCTTGCGTACAATGACCTGGACAGGACTGAGGCCCTGGCTCCGGGAACCGTAGTGTACCTTCAGGCAAAGAAAAAGCAGTCTGCCCGCGGACTTGACAAGTATATCGTTGAAGATACCGGCGTCACCCTTCGTGACGTGGCTCAGAGATTCGGAGTAAGGCTTAAGTCCATTAAGAAAATGAACGGTATTACCGGGGAATATGTTCCTAAGGAGGGAGACACCATTCTACTCCGTAAAGAAGGACTTTTAAGCAGGTTGAAGAATAATGGCAAAAACTAAGAGAAAAATATTCGCAGTCTTGTCGATAGTGGCCGGAATCGTCCTGATTGTCGGCCTGGATGCGGTGTACAATCTCTATACGGATTATTACAGGGTGGGTTTCAGGGAAACGACTGAGCTTTATGTCTATCCAACCACCACGGCTTCAGAAGTCTTGGAAAAACTGGAATCCGTAGCCTGTCATCCATCCAGCCTTCGCCGCAGCTTTGCAAGGCAGGATGTGGAGGGAACCCTCAAGCCGGGGCACTATATCGTTAAGCCTGTCTATACTGCCGTCTTCGTTTCCAGGATGCTCTCTGCAGGCTGGCAGACTCCGGTCAACCTCGTCCTTTCCGGCAACCTCAGGACCAGAGGCGAGATTGCCCGCAAGATTTCACGCCAGATGATGATTGATTCCTCATCTGTCATCAAGGCTTTCAGTGATACTTCCCTTCTTCATAAATACGGCCGTGAAAAGGATCAGGTCTTTGCGATGTTCATGCCCGATACGTATGAGATGTACTGGACCGCGGGAATGGAGGAAATATTGGACGTTCAGAAGAAGGCCCTCGATGCCTTCTGGACGCCAGATAATGTTGCCCTTGCAATGAGGCAGGGCCTCACTCCTATGGAGGCCACTATTCTCGCTTCCATCGTAAAGGGCGAGTCGAACTATGAACCGGAGTATCCGTCCATTGCGGGAGTCTATTTGAACAGGCTCCATTCAGGGATGAAACTCCAGGCCGACCCAACAGTGGCATTCTGCTTCGGCTATACTTTGAACAGAATACTGAGGG
>CADBMK010000134.1 GCA_902795785.1 uncultured Bacteroidia bacterium
GTGGATCAGCAGGATGTAGCCGTTCAGGCCGGATTCCTTTTCAATGGAATAGACCTTGTCCAGAATGCCCTTGCTTGAGAAGTATCTGGGCATATCAGGGGTGGTATAGTCTCCGTTAGTGGTGGTGCCCGGAGTGTAGTTCACCATTTGAAGGCCCAGTTGACGGGCCCAGGATGCAACCTCGGCGTTGTAATGCTCGTAAGGCGGGATGAAGAACTTCGCTCCCTTTATGCCGTGGGCTGACATCAGGGCGTAACTTTTCAGTATGTCCCGGTCAAACTCCTCGTGTGAAACAAGGGTGGAGTCTCTCTTGTCCCAGGGTGCGTAGAGAAGGTGGCCGTAACTGTGGCTTCCTACGTAATGTCCTTCAGAGACAAGCCTGTCTATGATTGTAGGGAACTTCTCGTAGAATTCTCCTGTGAAGAAGAAACTACCCTTGACGCCCGCCTTCCTGAGGGCGGAGATTATTGCCTCGGCTCCGTCGGCCTTGTCCGCCGCCGTGAATACCAGGGATATCTTTTTCTCTTCAGGATTTGTCCTGATTATGCAGCCATCGTGACTGACGTTCCTGTCTGAGGCCCTTCTCCCTTCCATCTGATATGCTGAAAGAGGGAATGTGAGACTGGCCGTTCCGTCCATTGTCGGCTCGTTTGTGGAGTAGTCGTGCGTGCTGTCGTGGTACACCATGTTGCCGGGCTGGAATTCCATATAGTTCTTTCCGCCTTCCATGTTCACGCCCTTGAGGCTGCCGAAGATTGTGCTGTATACCGGGCCGTCCACCAGGCCTCCCGTGGTGTTCCCAAGATGCAGGCTTATGATGAAGGAGTGAGGCTGGCTAGGATATATTCCGCCCCTTGGCAGTTCCACAATCATGCTCACGCCCCACGGATTGCAGCCGAAGAGCCAGTCCCTCAGGGCTCCTTCCATCTCTTCGTAGGTCCTGTCCCCGGTGAGCTGACGGTAGAGGATGCACTGGGTGATCATGGCCGTGGTGAGGTTGTTGGAACACCAGATTGAAGGAATTCCATAGAGGAAAGGTGAACCCTGAGCCTTCTCGAAGGTGCGCTGTATTCCGCTTCTGAGGTTGCGGATGAATTCGGCCGATACCCTTGCATTCCCTTCTTTTGCAAGGTGATAATGGCCCATGTTCGTGAACGGATACCACTGGTAGTGGCGCGCGGAGTCCGCTCCCATCCACGGAGTGACAGGCTCCCTCCGGGCATATTCGATGGCTTCAGTCCAATATCTTGCATCTCCGGTGCTGTGGTACATTTCCAGTGCTCCGAGTTCCATGTCATCCACCCAGTTGTCTTCCTCATATATATAAGGCGATACCACCGATGCCGTCTGGCATACTCCCGGTTTCTCCCGTCCCATCCTGTAGGCATCACTGGCCTTGGCTCCTATCTTTGCCGCAAATTCTGGGTAGAACGGGGCCAGGATCTTTGCTCCCAGGGCAAAGTCCGATGCAAATTTTCCGGTTGTTGAGGCAACGCCTGTGGTCTGGTTCATCAGGTTTTTCCTCTGCTGAGGCTCCCCGCTGCAGAAATACACGGGCCTGCCGTTATTGACTCCCCAGCCGTAGTCCGCCTGGTCCTTTGAAGGCTCCCTCATCCCCACGTGGTCACGGTCGTCGGCAATCTGGTTATAGAATTCTCCCGGTTCAGGATTCATCCTGTCCAGCCACTGGAGTCCCCAGTAAATCTCGTCCACTATGTCCGGAATTCCGTTTGCCCCTTTGGTTCCGTCGGCCTTGTACCCGTCCTTGAACGCTTCCGGGTTCTGCTGATAGGCAAACATCATCTGGTAGATGGCGTTTGCGCTGGTGGTTGTGTACTGAAGACAGTCGGAAGCGTCGTGCCAGCCTCCATGAACGTCCAGGAACTGGCCTTCCTTTGTGGGATGATACCTTATGTAGCCGTCCTTGACGTGGCAGCTGTCTTTCATGAACGGATTCCAGCCGCATCTTTGTTGCCTCATATAGTTGAGGACGAAGTCGGCCGCCCCGTCAAAGACATCGTTCCCAACAGGAAATCTCGGGCTTACGGCTTTGCCGGCGCGGATCTCATAGGCGCCGTCGGCTGTAATATCCGAGAAATCCAGCCTTGCAGTTGCGATCATCTGTCCAAGCGGCCCGGCAGGCTTCGGAACTCCTGTGTAGATTGTTTTCCCGCTGAATACGTCCACCACTTCGAACGAATCCGGGACAGCCCCGTCACTGCTCATAAAGACGGCCACCTTCCTTGCCTGGGGAAGGTATCCAAGCTGGTTTATCCTTATCCATTCTCCTGCAAAGGCGGAGATCGTTCCTATGAGAGAGGCAGCAATTGCGATCAGAGTTTTTCTTGACATTGGGGCTTGTTTTTAGTGTCTTTCCAATATAGTAATTTTTGTATTTTGGCCCAAGATTCTTTATTTTCGTTTCCCCAACCCAACCAAATTAAAAATGAGAATTAAAAGTGTTATTCTTGCGGCGTTCTTCGCCGTTTTCGGAATGCTCCAGGCCGGAGCGAAGCTTCCTCCTTATGAGAATATCGCAAGAGGCGTCGTGACTGACGACAAGGGCAAGCCGATTGAGGGGGTCGTCGTGAGTGACGGCTACTCATGTACTGCATCGGATGCAAAAGGCAATTATACTCTTAAGAGAAATCCTTACGCAATGTATATCTGGGTTTCAGTACCTGCCGAATATGAGATTCCACTTCGTCAGGGCCAGCCTTGTTTTTATCGCAAGTACGTAGATAAGAGAGAGTTTGATTTTGTCCTGACTCCTTTGAAGAAGGGTAAGGAGAAGAAATTCAATCTCTTCCTTGTTGGAGATCCTCAGTGTCAGACCACTGGCCATGTGGAAAGACTGGCTAACGAGGGTATTGCAGACATCAAGGCTTACGCCAGAAAACAGAAGGGTCCTTCTTACGGAATCACCCTCGGAGATATCGGATACTCAGAGAATATCAAGAACACCAATTATCTCTTCCCGATCATACGTGAAGAGATGGCTGCCGATAAGGTGGGCATGCCCCTTATGCAGACGGTCGGCAACCACGATTTCGAATACGCCAACGGCGCCCTTGATTTTGAGAATCCTACTCCGTCGCTTAGACGTGACAGGATGTTCGAGGCCGTCTTTGGTCCTGTCGATTACAGTTGGAACCGCGGTGACGTCCACATCATTTCCATCAACGATGTTGAGTTCGAGGATTTGGTGAACCCGGGCAATTATCACGGTAATATTACCGACGCCCAGATGGAATGGATCAGGCAGGACCTGAGTTACGTCCCTAAGGACAAACTCGTCATCCTCTGCCTTCACATTCCAGTCCGCAGTATCACAAAGACATCCCACTACAAGGAACTCATAGACCTGCTTGGCACTTTTGCCAACGCAAAGATCATATCAGGACATACCCACACGCTCATCTATAGTAAGCATCCTAACGGAATCGAGGAGTTTACCGTGGGCGCCCTTTCCGGCTGCTGGTGGTGGTCACGCAACGGCGCTGACGGAGCCCCTAACGGATATATGGTGTTCCATATCGACGGCAATCAGGTGGTTGACAATATCTTCAAGGGAGTGGGCTGGAAGGATTCCTTCCAGATGAGAGTCTATCGCGGTGACGCCACCTACGGCGGCAAGTACGAGACTTTCAAGCTCCCTTACGCCCATAACAATCTTCTCCTCAATGTCTGGAACTGGCAGCCCGGCTGGAAGATTGACGTTTATGAGAACGGCAAGCTGGCAGGCAGCATAGATAAGCCTATGCCTATCACCAACGACTTCGTTGTTGAGCCCGGCACAAGCAAGGACTGGTGGACAATTGGTTATAACATCGGCGTGGTAGGCCGTGGACGTGGCGCCAGCAACCGCAAGAGCTATTGCCAGAAGTGCTTCCACATGTTCTTCTACACAATGAAGGATCCAAATGCCAAGATTAAGGTTGTCGTTACCGACCTTGCAGGCCGCAAGTTCGAAACCAGCCATATCTTTGAGACTGCCGAGTACGACGTTTATGCCGCACCTCCACAGTACCGCAAGAGCATGCAGTGGTAATCATCTCACTTGCTTATTCCATATCGTAAGCCGAAACGTTTACTTTTTCAGAGTTTGAGAAGGCTCCAAATCTCCAGTATACGCTGATTTGCAGGGTTCTTCCCAAACTTTCTGTTAATACACGTTGTGTAAAGCCTTCGTCTTTAAGAAGGGTCTCGCGACTTCCTCCGGAGCGCAGCAGATCATCAGCCTTGATGGAGATTCCAATGTGCTGTTTCTGAAAGTATCTGGAAAGGTAAACAGACAATTTTGGGTCCATGTGTACTTTTGCAGTCTGTGCAGAAACAGACCGTGGATCGTAAAAGAAATGTGTCTCAAGATCGAAGAATCTTGGTGTCCAAGCCAGACTATGCCTGATACTGAAAGAACGTGTATTGTTCCTTGCGCCAGAAGGCAGTCGTGTATAACTGTTTGTATACCGGAACAAGGTGCCTGAGTATAGTCTCTTGTTAAAGTTAATACTGATGTCTGCCTGACCATCATATGTATTTGCGTGACCAAAGTTAAAATATGACTGCACCATTACCCCGTCGTTCTGTGCTTGAACGATGCTGTTTATCAGGTTCTTGGTGTAGTAATAGTTTCCGCTTAATGTTAATGATATCCATTGCGCAGGAAGCTTTGGTGAGAAGGACAAGGAAGTAAAATGTGTTATCTGTTCTTTCAGGTCAGGATTGCCGGTTCGTATGTATGATGGATTTGATCTGTCTTCAAAAGGGTTTAGGGTATTGATTTTCGGACGGCTTTCTTTAATTGAATAAAGAGTCCCAATGCTGTGCCCTTTATAATTATACCTTACTCGAATTGAGGGACAGATGTTGAAAGAATCATAGTCCAGCGGAGACTCTGTGAGGTTGTTTAAATAATATCCCTTGTTGCTTAAATAGTCTGCATTTATTGCCGTATTGAAGGACAGTTTTCGAAAGGCGAATCCATAGCAGGAGAGATTACAGTACACAACATTTTGATGATAATCCATTCCGTTATTCCTGCTCGAATACTCATTGTCTATTCCGTAGGAAGTATTGCTTGAGTAATCCCTGGAATACATTCCTCCATTGAGCGTTGAGTTGAAAACAATGTGTTTAAGCTTTATTTTTTTAAATTCAAGTTTGGAATTCAGTCGGTGCTCTTTTTCTGCAAGTATTCCTGTTTGAGAGTAATCAGTATAGTCATTATACTTTTCGTTCTGTTTGTCAGAGTATGAGTACTCAATACTCCATTTATGTTTTGATTTGCTGTTATTTGTTAAAAAGGATCCAGACAGGCGAACGGAGCCATTGATACGGAAGGGCTCTGTCGACTGCCCCTTTCGTATGGTGCTCTCTCTGCTCAAATATGATTCGTGCTCGCCATATGCGAGCGTATGCGATTCACTAAATGATTCCCTGTCAGAGTAAGATGTTTTTAAAGTTGCATTGAATGTCAGATTATCGTTACAGTAATTCCTGAATAGGTTTGTGTTGATGTTGTGGCTCTTTGAGCGGGTCCAACTTGATTGTTCACTCACCATTTTGGCTATATCTCCTTCTGCGAAGTCTGTCTCTATCATATCAGTTAGCGTA
>CADBMK010000135.1 GCA_902795785.1 uncultured Bacteroidia bacterium
CCGGATCAAGAGCTATTCTTTCTATCAGATGGCTTTCAATGTGGTGAACTACTTCTCCAGAAACCTTGACTCCCTCCTTATAGGAAAGTTCTTCGGAAAGGCTGAACTCGGCTCCTACAATAAGGCCTACAACCTTATGCTTTTCCCAATCAACAACCTAACGGGAGTGGTTTCCGCCGTACTTCATCCTATCCTTTCCGATTACCAGACCCAGAGGGAGGTCATCTATACAAAGTACCTAAGGGTGGTGAAGTTCCTGGCCCTTGCCGGCATCTTCATAGCACCTCTGTGTTACCTTGCCGCCGATGAGATTATCCTCATCCTCTACGGCCCCGGCTGGGGCGCATCCATCCGCTGCTTCCAGTTGATGGCCCTGGCAATCATCCCTCAGATGATCAACAGCAGCTCCGGAGGCATCTTCCTTGCCCTTGGCAATCCGCGCCTTCTTTTTATCAACAGCTGCATCAATACCTGCATCACCATAGGCGCCATCCTCCTGGGAGTGTTCTGGGGCGGTTCCATCACCGCTGTGGCCCTGTTCGTTGCCCTGAGTTTCATCCTGCATTTCCTTACGGCCTTCTTTATGCTGATCCGTTGGGGCTTCGGCTTCTCATTCCTGCGCTTCGTGCTCCAGATGGTTCCTGAGATGGTCATTCTCGGCATAATGATACTTGCCGTTGTGGGCTACGGCCATTTCTTCCCGGCCCATCCGTTTGAGTCAGGCTTTGCGGCTGCAGGCTCCCTGGCAGTGAAGACGTTCGCCCTTGGGGTAACGTTCCTCATCGCTTTCTTCCTTACCGGTGAAAAGAGGATTCTTTATTGAGCCTTGAACATCCTGAATTCCCTGGTCTCCCTGCGGTAGGCTCCAAGCTCGCGGGCGCGCATCCAGAGTTTCCAGATGTATTTCAGTGGCTTGAGGCTGAAGCACTTGAAGCAAATCAGGAACAATTTGCAGGTCATCATCACCACTGAGTCCGGGAACGGATTCTCAGGGTCGCAGACAAATGCCACGCAGCCTATGTATTTAAGATAGATTCTCTTGTCTTTTGAGATTTTCCTGTCGCCCCTGTCGTGAATGGCGTGGATACAAGGCACTACGCACACCTGCATATCCTTGTATCTAACCCTGTTGCAGAAATCGTCGTCCTCTCCGTTCATATAGAAGACCCTTCCGAATCCGTGGAACTTCTTGATGGTGTCCATCCTCAGCATCCAGTGCGCCGCCATCACAAAAGGCACTTGAACCGGACGCATCGCATTGTACTCAGGATCCTTCTTGGCAGCCTTCAGATACTTTCCGCACCTCTTCTTGAACTGCTTGTCCATTGTCTTGCCGTCCGCCTGGAGCTGCACCGGACTCAGCACGCCCACTTCAGGATATGCACCGATGACTGTCTTTAGGTGGGCCAGGGTTCCTCTTTCCACCCAGGCGTCCTGGTTGAGAAGATATACGTAGGTGTAATCGTGCTCCTCCGCGTACTTGAAGCCAAGGTTGTTGGCCGCTCCGAATCCAAGGTTCTCAGGGCTCTGGTAATAGTCCAGCTCACCCTTCTCCTTCATCATCTTGAGGTAGTCAAGCGTACCGTCTGTAGAGCCATTGTCAACGACATAGATGTCTGAAATGGCTGAAGAGGTCATAACGGATTCAATGCATTTCTCAATCCATTTCATTCCGTTGTATGTCACGATTAACGTCAGGAGGTCTGTTCTCATTTTATAGTTTTTTCTTTTCCTGTCACTTTATCAAATTCACCTTCTTCCCCTTTCTCTTACTCACCCCTTTCTCTCTCACTCACTTTCTCTCTCTCACACACTCACTTTTTCTTTCTCCTCTCTCAGTTCAGTGTAGTATTTGATAAACAGGTCTTTAGGCGATTCTTTGGTGAATATGCTTCTGGTTATGTTTCTGAAGGTCAGGTATGCCGTCCTTCTGGTCTGATACTCCGGTGATGAGGCGGGAGTCAGCGCAAGGACAGCTCTTGCCTTCACCCTCTTCAGGCTCTCCGCAATCCAAACGGGCAGGGCTACGGCTAGGTACCTGAGCCCGCTGGAAGCAATTCCTCCGGAGAAGAATATAAGTGATCCCCGAATTGCAGCCGGCCTTGTGGCACGGAGCATCCTTGAGGATGTAGTCTTCCATTTATGTATAAGGGAGCATCCCGCATCCACATATACTCCGTAGTAGTTTGTCCTTACCTGGGTTGACAGGGCCATATCCTCCGGAGTGAAGAAATAGGTCTCGTCAAACCATCCCATCTTCCTGAAGATGTCAGTCCTTATCAAAAACGCCGCTCCGGTGATGTCAGACGTAGGATATATGTCTTTTGAAGCCGCGATAGGGGAGACCTGGCCTGACACATTGTCAGCCTTTTCATTCCATAAGTGGAATTGCTGGAGGATGTAGTGCCATGCGCTATGTTCCGGTCTTCCAAGCAGTTGCAAACTTCCGTCCCCGGAAAAAATCTTTGGACTTAAAATTGCTGCTTTAGGAGGCAGGAGAGCAAAGTCTTGCACCAGTTTGTCTATGACAGGCATCGTTAGCACAGTGTCGTCGTTAAGGACAAAACAGTAGCGGCCCTGAGCCTGCTCAAGAGCAAGGTTGTTGTTTTCGGCAAACCCCCGGATCTCGTCGCTCTCTATGAACCTGACCTTTGGAAAATCTGTCCTGGCTTTTGCCAGGGAATCCTTGTCATAAAGGTACGCCACCACCAGGACCTCGAATGAAACTGAGGTCGTGTATTTGAACACGGATTCCAGACAGGGATAGAGATTGTCCGGCCTGTTCATGCACACTATTACTACGCTGACGTCAACCATCGGATAAGGATTAATTTGGATTGTCAAAGATAGCAAGAAATCCAATCGGAAGTTGTATATTTGTAAGTTATTATACGAATTATGGCATTAACAGATATTATCAAGAAGATTTTCGGCTCCAAGGCCGAGAGAGACATGAAGGCCATCAGGCCTATTCTCGACAAGGTACTTGCAGCTTACAAAGAGATAGACGCACTCGATATTGATGCCCTCCGTGCAAGAACGGACGCGCTCAAAGCCAGAATCCGCGAGGTTGAGGCACCTTTCGAGAAGCGTATCGCAGAAATCAAGGAGGAACTCGACAGGGATATCCCTATCTCCCAGAAAGAGGAACTCGCAACAGAATCCGAGAAACTCGTAAAGGACGAGGACGAGGCAATTGAAAAGATCCTGGAAGAGATTCTTCCGGAGGCTTTCGCCATTATGAAGTCCACCGCCCGCAGGTTTGCCGAGAATCCGGAAATCACCGTCAATGCCACGGATTTCGACCGTGAGCTTTCAATCAGAAACCCATTCGTCCGCATAGAAGGAGACAAGGCCATCTGGCAGAATCACTGGATTGCCGGCGGTAACGAGGTGACCTGGGACATGGTTCACTATGACGTCCAGCTCATCGGCGGTATCGTCCTCCATCAGGGTAAGATAGCCGAGATGGCAACGGGTGAGGGTAAGACCCTCGTGGCCACCCTTCCGGTCTTCCTCAACGCCCTCGCAGGCAAGGGAGTCCACGTGGTCACCGTCAACGACTACCTCTCCAAGCGTGACTCCGAGTGGATGGGCCCTCTCTACATGTTCCACGGACTTTCAGTGGACTGTATCGATAAGCATCAGCCAAACAGCGCGCCCCGCAAGAGGGCTTACAACTGTGATATCACCTTCGGTACCAACAACGAGTTCGGTTTCGACTACCTCCGAGACAATATGGCCATCCGCCAGGAGGACCTCGTGCAGCGCAAGCATCACTTTGCAATCGTGGATGAGGTTGACTCAGTCCTCATTGATGATGCCCGTACCCCTCTGATTATTTCCGGCCCTGTCCCTAAGGCCGCCAACGACGACCAGTTTGTGGAGTACCGCCCTCTGGTGGAGAAACTCTACAACGAGCAGCGTTCCCTCGTCACCCAGATTCTCAATGATGCCAAGAAGGCTCTTAAGGAGGGTAAGGAGGATGAAGGCGCCCTGCTACTCTTCAGGGCATACAAGGGTCTGCCTAAGTATCAGCCTCTTATCAAGTTCCTCAGCGAGCCTGGTATGAAGACCCTGATGCAGAAGGCTCAGAACTACTATATGCAGGATAACGAGCGTGAGATGCCTACGGTTACTGACCCTCTCTACTTTGTTATCAACGAGCAGCAGCACTCAGTGGATATGACCGACAAGGGTCACGATTCACTTGCATCATCGGTTGGAGACTCCAATTTCTTCGTCCTTCCTGACGTCGGAAGCGAGATTGCCGAGATTGAAAAGTCAGCCCTCACGCCTGAGGAAAAGCAGGAAAAGAAGGACGCCCTCATGGAGGACTTCTCAATCAAGAGCGAGAGAGTCCACACCATGATCCAGCTCCTCAAGGCCTACGCCATGTTCCAGAAGGACGTGGACTATATCATCGACGACAACAAGGTCAAGATCGTGGATGAGCAGACTGGCCGTGTAATGGAGGGACGCCGCTGGAGCGACGGACTCCATCAGGCTGTTGAGGCCAAGGAGAACGTGAAGGTTGAGGCTGCAACCCAGACCTTCGCCACAATCACCCTTCAGAACTACTTCCGTATGTACCACAAGCTTTCCGGCATGACTGGTACCGCGGAGACTGAGGCGGGTGAGTTCTGGTCAATCTACAAGCTGGACGTCGTAGTCATTCCAACCAACCGTCCTGTAATCCGTGATGACCAGAATGACCTTATCTATAAGACTAAGAAAGCAAAATATACTGCGGTAATCAACCGCGTTGAGGAACTTCGCAACGCCGGACGCCCGGTACTCGTAGGTACCACGGACGTGGAGACTTCTGAGCTCCTTTCCCGTATGCTCAAGCTCCGTGGAATCAAGCACAATGTGCTGAACGCCAAGGAACACGCCCGTGAGGCTGAGATCGTTGCCCTCGCAGGCCAGAGCGGAGCCGTTACTATCGCCACCAACATGGCCGGCCGTGGTACCGACATCAAGCTCAGCCCTGAGGTGAAGGCTGCAGGCGGTCTTGCCATCATCGGTACGGAGCGTCATGATTCACGCCGCGTTGACTGTCAGCTCCGAGGCCGTGCCGGCCGTCAGGGAGACCCTGGTAGCTCTACCTTCTACATCTCCCTTGAGGACAAGCTTATGCGCCTCTTCGGATCTGAGCGTATCGCTTCCGTGGTTGACCGTCTTGGTATGGCGGACGACGAGGCCCTTGAGAACTCAATGCTTTCAAGCTCAATTGAAAAGGCCCAGCGCAAGGTTGAGGAGAACAACTTCGGCATCCGTAAGCGCCTCCTTGAATATGACGATGTGATGAACTATCAGCGTGAGGCCATCTATGCCCGCCGCCGCAACGCCCTCTCCGGTGAGAAGGTGGAGATTGACGTGCGCAACATGATGCTTGACTCCGCTTCCATCCTCGTTGACAACTGTGCAGGACTCCCTTACGACGAGTTCATGCAGGAGTGCATGGCCCAGTATTCAGTTGACCTGGGCTTTGACGAGGAGTTCTACTCAAAGGCCAAGCCGGAGGAGCTCGCCGCCAAGATTGCCGAGCACATGCAGGACGTGTTCACCCGCCGTATGGACGCCATGGCTGAGAAGGTTTATCCTTTCATCAAGGCTGTCTATGAGAAGCAGGGCAATATGTACAAGAATATCGCCATCCCAGTATCGGACGGCAAGAAGGGCTTGAACCTCTCCATTGACCTCAAGAAGGCTTACGAGTCCGAGGGCAGGGAGCTTGCCAAGGCCCTCTCCCGCAGCCTCATCCTCTGGCAGATCGACGACCACTGGAAGCAGCAGCTCCGTGACCTTGACGATCTCCGCCAGTCCGTTCAGAACGCCGCCTATGAGCAGAAGGATCCGCTCGTAGTCTATAAGCTTGAGTCATACAACCTCTTTGCCGCCATGCTCGAGGCCCTCAACAAGGACGTCCTCAGCTTCCTTCTCCGTGCTTTCATCCCTCTCAGGGACCGCAATGAGGAAGACGAGGCCCGTGAGGCTGCAGACCGCGCCCGCCGTGAGCAGGCAATGCGTGAGGCCGCTGCCCGTCAGCAGCAGGAAATGACCCAGACCAACCGCAACGACCTTGTCACCAACGGCCCGGCTTCCCAGTCCAGGATGCCAATCCACGTCCAGAAGAAAGTCGGCCGCAACGACCCTTGTCCATGCGGCTCCGGTCTCAAGTACAAGAACTGTCACGGCAAGGGACTTGTTTAATCTTTTTTAATTCAACCAATAAATGGCAAAAATAATGGAACAGACACCGGTTATTGAGCCTTCACACATCAGTGCAGGCATCATCATCAAGGGCGACATCTTCTCACCCGGAGACCTCC
>CADBMK010000136.1 GCA_902795785.1 uncultured Bacteroidia bacterium
GGCGTACCCACGAAGCCGCTGACTCCCGCAACGGAAGTCTCGGCCGCTATGTCCACCACTTCCCCTACCACAGAGGCTCCGAGAAGCTCGTGAATCCTTATCTTCAGAGTTTTGGCAGGTTTCAGGACAAAGATGTCCTTTCTGTCAGAAGTGAGGGTAAAGCCTATGTCCGGGCGCGTCATCGCAATCTTTGTAAACGTCTCGATGACGTGCTTGAGTTCCACGTTGTCGCTCTTGAGGAACTTCCGCCTTGCAGGCACATTGTAGAAAAGATTCCTCACTGCGAAGTTTGATCCGCATGGACAACTGACTTCCTCCGTAGAGACGTGTTCCGATGCTGCCATGCACACCTGGCATCCAATCTCGTCCTCTGCACGCCTTGTCCTCAGGGTCACTTCGGCCACTGCCGCTATGGAGGCAAGGGCCTCTCCGCGGAATCCGAAGGTGGAAATTGCATCCAGATCCTCTGCCGTGGCAATCTTGCTTGTGGCGTGACGCTCAAAGCTGAGAACGGCATCGTCAGGAGTCATTCCACAGCCGTTGTCAATCACCTGGATCAGCGTTCTGCCGGCATCCACCACAGACACGGTAATCTGTGTGGCACCGGCATCGAGGGCGTTCTCCATCAGTTCCTTAACAACGGAAGCCGGCCGCTGAACAACCTCTCCAGCGGCTATCATGTTGGCGATATTGCCAGGCAAAATCCTGAGTTCCATTAAAGCAGAGTGTAGAATTTTGCGATGTAATACAGTACTATGAACACGAGGGCAAGGCCCACCATACCGATAATCTTCTGCGCCTTTGTGGCGATAGACTTCTCGCTGTGACGGGTTGTCAGACTTCCGCGGATGTAGGAACCAGGGACATATTTCCCTTCCGGATTCGCTGCGTCGCGTCCGTCAACCTTCCCGAACTTCTTGCGAAGCTCTTCCTTCTCCTTGTCATAGTACACCGGCTTGTAATTGAACACTCTGTGCTCAGGTTCGCCGAAAAATCCAAATGATGCCATAGTAAAGCAAAATTACGCATTTTTCTTTACATTTGCCGTAATTACGGCACACAACAACATACAACAACACACAACAGTATTCAAGACAATGACCAGATTCAAGATAGGTAACGGTTTTGACGTTCATCAGGTTAAGGAAGGCCTCCCGATGTTCCTCGGAGGTGTGAAAATAGACAGCCCGGTAGGCTTCGTGGCACATTCAGACGGAGACGTGGCCATCCACGCCCTCTGTGACGCCCTCCTCGGCTGCCTGGCCCTCGGCGATATCGGCCACCACTTCCCTGACAATTCTGACGAATTCCTGGGCATTGACAGCAAGATCCTCCTCAAGCGCGTCTGCTCCCTCATCTCAGACAAAGGCTGGAAAATCGGCAACTGCGATATCACCATCGCCCTCCAGGCCCCTAAGATCGGCAAATACGTTCCCCAGATGCGCGAAGTCCTTGCCGGAGTAATGGGCATTGCCCCTGACTGCGTATCAGTAAAAGCAACAACGACCGAGAAGCTTGGCTTCGTCGGTCGCTGTGAAGGCTGCGAGGTCTGGGCCTCCGCCCTTATTTATCAGGATTAATTCCTACTGATTACTCAGGAAGGATATCATCCTCAAAGTCAATCTTGCAAAGCTCGATTGTGATTTTTGTCTTGTCCTCTTTATCTTTAAGATAATATACAAGATAACCCACACCGGTTGCATCATATGCAAGTCTTAACACTTCACCGGCAACTTCACCGTTATCTACAATAGTTTGAAACTCTGACCATTGCTTTGTCTCAGGATCAAGAATAGACCACTGAACCTGATGTAATGTTTTCTCAACCTTTGCAGCAAAGAATTCATTGGTAACAGGGTTGATTGCCATCGTCGGGTACTCGTCATTGCCACCGTTACTAGAGTAAGCAGCCAAGAGAGCTCCTCCGTAAGGGACGAACTTGGCATTCTCTTCATCAACCTTATACAGCTGCATTTTAGAAGACTTATAGAGCGGAACAAATGCATAAACATTACCGTCCTTGTCAGAACGAAGAATCGGATCCACAACGCTGGAAGACTCATCTTCCGGAACAAAATTATCAACAACCACAGACCAGCTGCTTCCATTGGTATTCTTATAAACTGAATATCCAAGTCCATTGCAAGAAGTGATAACATACGCAGCCAATGCAGTATTAAATCCATTTGCGCAGTAGAAAGGGTTGGTTGACCCATCCTTAAGTCCTGGAAGTACAGTGTGGTTCATTATCCAAGAAGTTCCATCGAACTCAATATTAGCATGAAGTCTTCTGTTTGCATCATTTTTAACATCGTTACGTACAAAAAAACCAAGTTCTCCGGATACCGGATTATTATAAACCTCAGTAGTTGTAAATGCTGTTGAATACTTTTCTCCGAAGCCCGGAGTTCCAAGATCCTGCCAACTTCCACCAGTATACTTCTTTGCAGAGAAAAGGCCTGAAACTTCACCACCGCCGTAAATCACCTCCGGTGTATTATTCTTGTCAAATCCAATTAACAAAGGAGCGGCTATGTCCTTGGTCGCATTTGCAGGGAATCCAGATTCTCCAACCAGTTCAAGCTTTTGTGACGTAGAGTTCCACTTCACAACAGAGAGAGTCCAGTATGTGTCAGTTACACCGGCAACAGTTTTCTTACGGGTATAAGCAATGTATGGGAGTCCTTCTGCAGGGTTGATTGCCATTGTATAGCGAAATGGCGTTCCAATCGTGGCATTCTCCTCGGAATAGGAAGCAAGTTTTGTAACCACTGTCTTGAGAATCTTTCCCACTTTAAGTTCGTAAGCCGTAGAAAGCTTAGACTCCGTATTCCTGACAATGATATCAAGGGCATAAGACGCATCGAAGGTTATCTTTCCGTTAGTAATGACACTTCCTGCGCCATCGGTGATAACGTCATTTTCACCGGCAGTAACAGTTGCCACGAGCGTTTTCCCCTTTCCGCCGCCTTCAATTCGCACAATCATAGGAGCAGAAGATGTGATGTCACTGATCACGATGTCTTCAGTGAGGTCAGAATTGTCAGAAGCAAGGAGTGCCAATGACGTCAAAGTACCCGGTGTCTTTGGGGTCGGTTTCTCTTCGTTCTTTCCAGAACAAGAGGCAAGGATTGCAGCAAGCGCTACACCTGCGAGAAATTTGTTAAGATTCATAATACTGTTTTTATTTCGGTTTATATTTTCTTAATCACAAAACTCTTATACTTGGCATCCGGTCCAGGCATTCCCAACCCGAATCCGGCAGAATTGTCCACAAGGGTAATCGTAATAGTATTGTCCTTGGTCTCATCAAGAGCGGATGACTTCAGAACTTCAATCCTGACAGGCATTTTATAAATACCAGGCTGGAAAGCTATAGTCTTTGACGAACTTACCAACTTGTAATCCACTCCCTCTTTAAGGCCGTTGCCAGGAGTAACCTCATAGCTAACTGTTACCACGTCATCCTGTTCCACCGCTGCCAGATGAATAATCGCGGTAATAACCGATTCGTCCTCCCTGCTCACGGATACGAGCGAAGCGCTGTTTCCGTCATCAATATATGTAAAATAGTCAGAGAAAACTATGTTGAGTTTGTCCTCGCAGGATGTGGCCGCAAAAAGAGCGGCTAAACATAATATTGTTGCAATAATTCTCTTCATAACCTTAGTTTGTATAACCCTCATTCTGCTCCATCGCTTCATTTGCCTGAATCTCTCGGAAGTTGATAGGCAGAACGAAACGGTAATCAGGATAGGTGATTTTCTTTATGCTTGAATTGGATGTACTGCTTCTTACAAGATCCTTCTTACGACGGATGATATCAAAGAATCTGTGGCCCTCGAAGTCGAGTTCCTTGATTCTCTCCTTTTCAATGATATCGTTCATGTCAGATGCATTGGAATAAGAGAGACTGATATTGTCCACAGATTTATTCCTTGCGCGGGCTTCCAGCGCCTTGATATCGGCAGCTGCTCCAGCAAGATCTGGATTCGTCTTATTTGTAAGAGCCTCGGCATGGATAAGATACATCTCAGATGACCTGAGCACTATCGGGCAGACCACCATCTTGTTTTGCGCTGTATTGGTTGGATAAATGCAGTACTTTAAAACAGCAGGGAGCGTAAGGCCATGATATGCGGCAGGATCGGCATCCGTGCAAACGTAATTGAGCATCTTTCCTCTAATATCATCATCTCCATAATACGATTCCATCACAGGATCAGGATAAAACAACTGTCCTCCAGCAACAGGATTGAAAGCCTTGCAAAGGGTAGATGTCGTTGCATACGCATTAAGCTTCAAAATGGTCTCCGTACCTTTCACATCCGGACCGCCTCTGAAAAGATTTTCATATTCCGAATACGGGCTAAGAGGGATTTTGGATATAACCTTTGCGGAATAAGTTTCCGCGTTGTCCCAGTCTTCCATATAAAGGTAAACCCTTGCAAGAAGAGCCTCGCAAGCAATCCCGGATGCATAATACTGGTCCGAAATGGTTTCGTCACCAAGGAGTTCAATACCTGCCTTGAGATCCTTGATCACCTGGTCATATACCTCTTTCACAGTGTTGCGAGGGAGATTGTCATTAAAACCAGGGATATGATCCATCACGCAGATTCCAGGGTGAGATGCGTCGGCGGTATAATTGTACGGCTGAGCATAGGCATTGCAAAGCAGGAAATGAGCCAACGCCCTTGCAAAATATGCATAGCCCATAATTCTGTCTATATCTGCCAGATGTGACAACTCTGTTTTCTTAACATCCGGAGCATAAGTCAGAATATTATTGGCATTAGTGATAACTACATATCCGTTATTATAATAAGTTCGCGACATGTAATCATCATTTGGCGTAAGCGTATAATTGAAAAGTGGGCCATACTGATCAGAAGCGGAGCTTGTAACATTCAGCTGATCGCTTCGGAGCATTTCATAAAACAGCACGTTGTCATCATAGAAATCAAGCATTGTCCTATGAAGACCCTGTCCGGCATTTTCCAATCCAGAATACTCGGAGAAGAACCCGGCAGTCGTGGACTTTCCGCTATAATCAACGTTAAGATAATCCTCGCATCCTGAAAGGAGAAGGATTGAAAGTGTAATCAATAATAATTTCTTCATTTCTTTATCCTCCCCTATTAGAATGTGATACTAAGCTCAGCCGAGAAGCCTCTGGTAAGACCGCTCGAATATGCGATTGTCTTATAACTGTTTTTCCCAGCCTTCTGACCAAGAGTCCAGAAATAAGGGTTGTCAGCGATTAATGAAACAGCTGCACTCTTCACACCCGCCATTTTTACATATCTCTCCGGAATCTGATACTGGAGGGAGACATTGCTAAGTTGAACAGATGTCATCTTATAAAGGGAACGAGTGGTTTCAGTATTGGTATATCGATAATTTCCCGACATCCATTTTGGACTCTTTGCAATATCTCCAGGATTGCGCCAGTGGTCCATTGCTTCCACAGGATAATTCTCTGTGAGAATATTGGTTCCGTCATTATGTAAATTATGGTAATACCATCCGCCAATTTTGTAATTGAATCTCATATCCAATGACCAGTTCTTATAACGGAACGTCTCTGTGAAACCACCATAAAGAGTCGGTTTGTTTGAGTACTGAGGCATAAGGACTCGGTTATCAGACGAGAAAACTTTTGTAATATTACCATTCTTATCATACCAGAGCGGATCTCCATTTGAAGGGTCCACGCCTGCCCAACGAACCAGCCAATAGGCGTTCTTGCTGGCGCCTTCAATCCAAAGAGTCTGAAAGAATCCCGAATACGTATCCTTGTATAGCCTTTCAATCTTATTGGAATTGAAGGCTCCGTTAAGTCTCATAGTCCATCCGAAATCCTTATGATCTATAATGTCAGCTCTGGTGTCAAACTCAACTCCTTTGTTAGAGATGGCACCGACATTTTTTGTAATCTTTCCATCGGTAACGACTGCAGACACACGGCCGTCGTAAAGAACGTCGTCGGTATATTTGTAATATGCGTCGATGTTGACAGAGAACCTCTTGAAAATATCAAAAGAAAGACCGCCGTTCAGGATAGTAGCCTTTTCCCAACTTAAGCCAGGATTGGCTGCCTTTTCTTGAGTTCCACCTGGGTTCCCGCCATAATAAGAGCTGCTGCTTACCGAATAGGTTCCATAAGAGCTTGATGTATCCACTCTTGAGTTACCATTATTTCCATAAGATATCCTCACGTTGAGCCCGGAGACATATGGTTCCAACAAAGACTTCACCCAAGGCTCAGCATAGGCATTCCAGTTCAAACCAATGGAAGCAAAATCTCCCCATCTTGAGTATGTACTGAAGGAAGAATAGCCCTGGCGACGATATGATGCTGAAACTGTATACTTCTTGTCAAAAGTATAGACCGCCATTGTCATATATGAAAGCGACCTCTCCTGACCGCCATACGAGACTCCATTCCTATGATCAGCATTTGAGTAGTAAACTTCCTTGGCAATATCATTGGAAAAGCCCTGACCAGACGCCTGAAGGCTATTTCTTCTATGATTTGTCCATACAATTCCCGCCATTGCCGTAACCCTGTGCTTACCGAATGTGGCATTATAGTTTGCGCGCAGGGTCTCCGTCAAATTGTACGTAAACGATGCATTCCTGGAAGATGAACCCTTAACGTCCGAAGACTTGGTATACTCATAAACCGATTTTATGGATTCATAATCTTTCTCAAGCATAGTTAGAGCAGAGAAGCCTGTCTCTGAAGTAAGTTCCATCCCCTTGAACGGTTCGTACACAATAGAACCATAGAAATTGCCCGACAACGTAGTTGAATTTTGTTCATTCAAATCCCTGTCAGGGATATCATTTTTTTGAAATGAATTAGGAACGACTTTATAAACATCTGTACCTGTGCTGAAATAGTTGTAATAACGATAGCTGCCATCGTCATTATAAGGGGTAAAGATTGGCAGAGTGGCAACGATACTCTCTACGGATATCGGAAACATCTCGTCAAAAACATACGAGGCATTAAATTTCAAGTCAGCCTTAAGTTTGTCATTGAACTTGTATGTCATTCGATCCATAATATTGTATCGTGACATTTCATTTCCAATGTAAATACTCTTGTCGTTATACCAGGCAGCGCTGAAAAGGTTGCGATTCTTTCCTGAGCCACTTCTAATGGAAAGGTTTACCTGCTTCGTGGAGCCGACTCCAGTATAAACATCAAGCCAATCCGTATCAGTGGTTGAATAAGAATTATACGCATTATCCTGGTACGGGAACGTTGACGCAGAATAACCCGCATTAACCCATCCTTCAAGCGCAAGCTGAAGATACTGAGGGCCATTGAGGGTACGAAGCACAGTAGACCTGTCAAGCATTGAAACGCCATACTTCATTGAAGCATTGACAGAAAGGCCATCGCCCTTATTCTTTTTAGTTGTGACAAGGATTACACCGTTTGCACCGTCCGCACCGTAAATTGCAGTTGTACCGGCATCCTTTAACACGGAGATTGCCTCAATGTCATCCGGAGTCAGGAGAGACATTGGACTGGTCTCGTAGTTAATGCCAGGAATTGTTCCATTGATATCTCCCGTATACATTGGCACACCGTCAATAACCCAGAGTGGTTCCCTTGACGCATGGAGAGATCCTTCGCCCCTGAGTCGGATATGATACTTTGAACGGACACTAACACCAGCATCATTGACTTCAAGGCCGGCAACGAGTCCTTCAAGAAGTTTGTCAACTCTCTTTGCTGGGAGTTTCTCAATCATATCCGAGGTAACCTCGGTAACAGCGCCAGTAAGATTTTCCCTATGCTGAACGATACCATAGCCGCTGCTGACAACGGCTGCTTCAAGAGAGTTGTCCGATTTGAGGACAATGTTATACTGAGTTGTTGCGGCGGGGATAGACACAACCTCCGTCTTCATTCCAATGAAGGAGAACGTCACAGACACTGCCTTGTCCTTGCTGATCTTGATAGAATAATTACCGTCAAGATCGGCCACAGTACCAGTAGTAGTTCCTGCAATAAAGACAGACGCGCCTACCAGCGGATCTCCCGTTTCATCTAACACTTTACCACTTAGAGTCTTTAAGGCTCGATTAGTTTGTCCTGCCGCATTAAATGACACAAAAATCATTAACACCGCAAGCAAAACAATTGGTAGTTTTTTCATACGATCTACTTATAAATGTTTTATAAAATGCTGCTTTATATACCAAAAGTACAAATATATGTTAATAAACCTTTTTATTAACTTTGTTGCCAACGAAATTGACAACAAAATGGAATCACCATATAGAATTTGGAAATATTTTCTAATTGCAGCCCTCATTACAGTTAATATTTTCTACGCCGAAGCAAGGAAAATTCGCGTAGCGTTTGTGGGTGACCCGCAGGTAGATAATGTAAAGGAGCTTGATTACGCCAGAAACTCAATTTATAAAGATCTTAAAAAACAAGAGGGCATAGACCTTATCATCTTCCTTGGAGACATTGTCAACGACAAACCCGGCCTCCTAGCCCCATCCGTCGCACTCATAGACTCCACTGAGAAAGACTGGTTTGCAGTACCAGGCAACCATGACTTTGAACGCGTCAAGGGCCTTCCGCGGCAGCTCTTCACCTGGAGAGAGAATATAGGATACGTTGACACGGCAATAGTAAGGCAAAACATCAAGTTCATCCTGATGAGCAACATGTTCTATCTCCCCAATGGAGACTATGAGAACAAGTTCACCGATTCCCAGCTTGCCTGGCTTGATTCCGTAGTTGTTTCCACCCCTGCCAGTCAGAGAATCGTCATAGCTACCCACGGCCCTGTAGACGAGACCTTAGAAGAAGACTCGCTTGCAGCCATTTTCTCAAAACATCCCGGCATCATCGCCGTCAGCGGACACACCCACACAATGAGCAGGATTGACGGTCCGGAGTCGTTCAAACTTGAGGAAAGAATAGACGCGGGAGCCGCCTGCGGCAGCTGGTGGCGCGGCACACTTGACAGATACGGTATTCCTAACGCAAGAATGTTATGCGGTTCGCCAAGGGGCTACTACGTGGCGACATTCTCCAGAAAGGACTACAAACTTAATTTCAAGAACCTGTCCGGCAGGGATCAGATGTCAGCATCCCTTCTCAAGGAAGAGAACGGACAATCATATCTTCTCATCAATGTATACGCAGGCAAGATGGGCTCTGACGCAAGCCTTCATGTCAAAGAACTAAAGAAAGACGCAATTCCTTCTTTTGAGTATCCCGCCGAGGTTTACCGTCTCAGGGCTTTTCACGATA
>CADBMK010000137.1 GCA_902795785.1 uncultured Bacteroidia bacterium
AAGGATTTTGAGCCAATCTCATCGGAAATGCTCTGCATACTTGACGACCTGGACAGCCTCCTTCAGACCCAGAGCTTCTTCCTTGCAGGCAAATGGATTGACGACGCACGTGCCTGCGGCAAGAAGGGCGATATTAACGAGGCCTTCTACTACGAACAGAATTCACGAAATATCCTTACCACCTGGAGCGATGCAGGAATGGTTCTCAACGACTATGCAAACCGTTCGCTTGCAGGTATGATTTCCTCCTTCTACAAGCCGCGCTGGGTACTTTTCTTTGGAAAAGCGCTTGAGGCTGAAACTGACGGCAAGAAATTTGATGGAGAAGTTCTGGATCAATACTTAGACGAGGTGATTGCACTTGAAAAGAAGTGGTGGGACGAGTGTGTTGGAAAATTTGACTCCAAGCCGTCCGGAGATCCTTATGTAATGTCTAAATATTTGATTGATAAATATTTTGATTAATTTTGTTCGTACTCCGAACTAAAAACTGATTATTATGGTGGCAGAATGGTGGGCCGAACTTGGTCTGATGATGCAAATACTCTGGGGAGTGACTATTGTGGCTTCCCTCCTGTTTATTATCCAGAATTTCACGATATTCCTTCGTGACGGAATATGCAGAAGTCCGTTCTTCCACGGTATCGTGAACTTCTTCCTCGGCTTCGGATGGACTTCAGTCCTTATGAGCCAGAGAATTCAGACCCCAGCATATCTGTTTATCCTGGCCTCGGTGGTGGGCGCTGTTTTTACCGCCCTCGTAGTTGGAATGAACTATTTTCTCGAGGATAACGCAAATAAATAATTGATTTAATTTTGATGAAAAAAACTATTCTCTTTATTGCCGCAGCCTTTGCAGTGGCACAAATTGCTTCGGCACAGGATGCCGGAAAGGGTGGAATCTCAGCTCAGATGCTCAAGGAAATTCAGAGCGGTTACAAGGGTGATGCCTCTGACAGGGCTATTCGCAATGCTCTGAACAAGGCAGGAATAGCAACTCTTGCCGAGAATGCGGACAATGCCGCAATGATTGACACCCATTTTTCAGACAGGGTAAAGACAAAGGGAATAACCAATCAGCAGTCATCAGGACGATGCTGGCTTTTTACTGGACTCAATGTTCTCAGGGCCAGCATGATAGATAAATACAACCTTGGCAGTTTCACCTTCTCTCAGAGCTATGTCTTCTTCTATGACCAGCTTGAGAAGGCTAACCTTTTCCTCCAGGGTGTGATTGACACGAAGGATCTTCCGTTCAACGACAGAAAGGTGGACTGGCTTTTCTCCAATCCTCTTGGAGACGGTGGTACATTCACGGGCGTAGCCGACCTCGTTTCAAAATACGGTCTGGTTCCTTCATCCGTGATGCCGGAGAGTTTCTCGGCAAACAATACCTCGGCCATGTCATCAAACCTCAAGCTAAAACTTCGCGAGGATGGTCTGCGTCTTCGTGAGGCAGGCAAGAAGGCGGACCTTCAGGCAATGAAGGTTGAGATGCTCAAGGAAGTTTACCACGTCCTTGCAATATGCCTCGGAGTGCCGCCAACGGAGTTCGAGTGGACTATGTACAACTCAAAGGACGAGGCGGTGTCAACCAAAACCTACACTCCGATGTCGTTCTACAAGGAATTTGTTGAAGATGACCTCTGCAACGATTACATTATGATCATGAACGATCCTCTCCGAGAGTACGGCAAGGTTTACGAGATTGACTATGACCGTCACGTCTATGACGGACATAACTGGCTTTATGTGAACCTTCCTGTGGACAGGATCAAGGAAATGGCCATCGCTTCCATCAGGGACAACAAGGCGATGTATTTCTCCTGTGACGTTAAAAAGTTCTATGACAGGAAGAAGGGCGTGCTTGACCTCAATAACTTTGATTACTCATCCCTTCTTGGCATCAGTTTCAATATGAACAAGGAGGAAAGGGTCAGGACCCACGCCAGCGGGTCTTCACACGCCATGACACTCATCGCCGTAGATGTCAAGGACGGCAAGCCTGTGAAGTGGATGGTTGAGAACAGCTGGGGCGCGGACTCTGGCTACAAGGGCAACCTTATTATGACGGACCAGTGGTTTGACGAGTATATGTTCCGTCTTGTGGTGAACAAGAAGTACGTGCCGGCAGATGTCCTGGAGATGATGAAACAGAAGCCGATTTGCCTCCCTGTATGGGATCCAATGTTCCTTCCTGAAGAATAAAGTATATGAAGTTTTCAAGACTTGTTATGACTTCCGTCATCGTGCTTGCTTCTTTGCTGGCTTCGTCCTGCAGCTGCAGCCGTAAGGATGACGGGTCCTCAGACGAAACGTCTTCTCAGGAAGCCGGCGATGAGGAGAAAGACGCATCAATCATGAGTGATAAGTGGGAAAAGATCAATCCGGAGGACCTCTCCATGCAGCCTGTCAAGGCTTTCAATAAGGACTGGTTCGCCCTTACCGTAGAGGCCTCCCGGAATGTCAATGCCATGACTATATCCTGGGGTACGATAGGAGAGTTGTGGAACAAGCCTGTGGTGATTGTGTATGTCTCTTCAAGCAGGGCTTCAAAGAGGATGATGGACAGGGCCTCCACATTCACAATCTCGGCTTTTCCGGAATCGTTCAGGAACAGGGAATCCCTTGCTTATATAGGTTCCCATTCGTTTGACGACGAGCCGGAGAAGATTAAGAACAGCGGCCTTACGTTTGAGAAGACTCCGGAGGGAGCCCTTACCTACAAGCAGGCCTCACTTGTATTGCAGTGCAAGAAAATCTATTCTGATGACTTCAAGAAGAATCTGATGCCGAGTGAGATTGTTAAGATTTATGACAATCTCGGACTTCACACCTTCTATATCGGCGAGATTATCTCCGTATGGAAGAGGCCGGAAGAAGGGCAATAAAATAGCCGATGGCGGCTACGCCGCAGGCGGTCAGAATAATGTCGGACAGTTGAATGATTATCGGGTATGCCGATATCTGGAAACTGCCCGGCATTTTTATAAACCCGAACTTCTGCTGGGCCAGGGCAAAGGCGATTCCTGCAGCCAGGCCGGCGAAGAGGCCCAGAAGTGAAATCATCCAGCCCTCCAGCAAAAAGATTCTGCGGACCAGGCGTTCAGAGGCTCCCATGCTGAAGAGAGTCTGGATATCGCCTTTTTTCTCAATCATAAGCATGGAAAGGCTTCCGAAGATGTTGAAGCCTATGATGATTATTATGAAGAGAAGAATAAGGTAGATGGCGCCCTTTTCGTAACTCATCATCTTGAAAAGGACTTCGTTCTGATGATATCTGTCAAGCACTGTCCATCCCGGGCCAAGTTCCCCGGAAATGGCTTTCACCATTGATTTAATCTGTCTGTCGTCCGCTCCCGGCAGCCTGATTTCCAGGGCGGATACAGCGGTTTCATAGTCCAGAAGATATCTGACCTCATCAATAGGTGCGATTATCATCTGGGCGTCCGCCTCGGCGTTCACGCTGAAGATGCAGGATGGCCTGAGTTTGATGAATTCAATCGAACTGAGCGGATTGGATATGGAGATGTTGCTTGTCCTGTCCGGGAAATACAGTTCAATCTTGTCCACGAAACGTGGAGAGATGTTCATCTTTGATGCCAGACCGGCGCCTACGGCTGCAAGGGGAACGTCCCCTCTGTAAAGCATGAATTCCCCGTCTATGACTTTGTCTTTAAGAGGGGAGTCCTGGAAGTAGGCGGAATCCACGCCGCGAAGCCTTGCCACGCTTTGCGCTCCGCCATAGCTGGCGAACACATTTTCCTGGAGGATGTGGCTGACTACGGCGCCTTCGGGAAGACTGTGAATCTCTACGGGCTCGAAGACCTTGGCGGTATCGCACCTGACGAGGATGTCAGGGTCGATGGCGGGAAGGCTGTCGGCCACTATCTTGTCAAAGCCGTTGTAGATGGAGAGGATTATAATGAGAGCTGCCGTTCCTACAGCCATGCTGACCGCACTGATCGCAGATATGATGTTGATCACATTGTGCGATTTCTTTGCGAACAGATACCTTCTGGCTATGTAGAACGGCAGGTTCACTGTGCCTATTTCTTGAGGAGTTCGTCGATGTGCTCGGCGTAGTCCAGTGAAGAATCAAGATAGAACACTATTTCTGGTACGATACGGAGCTGCTTGGCTACCTTGTGGCCAAGTTCTCCGCGAATGACTTTGTTCTCTTCCTCCAGCTGCTTCATTACTGCTTCAGCCTTTGCGGAAGGGAAGATGCTGACGTAGGTTTTGGCAATCGAGAGGTCAGGGGATACCCTCACCTCGCTTACGGTTACCATGGCTCCGCCGAACGCAGCCATTCCTTTGCTTCTGATGATTTCGGCCAGGTCTTTCTGAAGTTCCCTGCCAACTTTGAGCATTCTGGTGCTTGGAGCCTTTTCCATAATAGAATTATTTTACGTTAATGATGAAGTAGTTCTTCTTGCCTTTCTGGGCCAGAATGTACTTTCCGTCGATGATGTCTTTCTCGGAAATCTCGTAGTTGATGTCCGCCACCTTATCCTTGTTGATAGACACGCCGTTACCCTGAACCATCTTGCGGGCCTCACCCTTTGAAGGGAAGATCTGTGTCTTCACAGCAAGGAAGTCAAGGATGTTGCAAGGAAGTTCAGCCTTTGGAAGGTCGAATGTAGGCACGCCTCCGAACACTGCAAGGAAGGTCTTCTCGTCAAGGGCGCGAAGAGCCTCGGATGTAGAGTTGCCAAAGAGCATCTTTGATGCTGAAACTGCATTCTCGTATTCTTTCTCGCCGTGGATGAGGACTGTGATTTCCTTTGCAAGACGCTGCTGGAGTACGCGGCGGCCCGGATCCTCACGGTGCTCTGCGATTACGGCCTCGATGGTCTCCCTGTCAAGCAGGGTGAAAATCTTGATATATCTTTCTGCGTCCTCGTCGCTGACGTTGAGCCAGAACTGGTAGAACTCGTAAGGAGAAGTCCTCTCCGGATCAAGCCAGATGTTACCCTTCTCGGTCTTTCCGAATTTTGTTCCGTCAGCCTTGCGGATAAGAGGGCAGGTGAGAGCGAAGGCGTCGGTTTTGCCGAGCATCCTGCGGATGAGTTCCACGCCAGTGGTGATGTTACCCCACTGGTCACTTCCGCCAAGCTGGAGGCAAACTCCCTTGTGCTCGTAGAGCCAGAGGAAGTCGTATCCCTGGAGGAGCTGATAGCTGAACTCGGTGAACGACATTCCCTCGGAAGAATCGCGGGAAAGTCTCTTCTTCACGCTGTCCTTGGCCATCATATAGTTTACTGTGATGTGCTTGCCGACGTCACGGATGAAATTGAGGAAGCTGTATCCCTTCATCCATTCGTAGTTGTTCACAAGTTCCGCCTTATTTGGCGCATCAGACTCGAAGTCGAGGATACGGCTGAGCTGAGCCTTGATTCCTGCCACGTTGTGGGCCAGGGTTTCCTCGTCAAGAAGATTTCTTTCCTGAGACTTCATTGAAGGGTCTCCGATCATTCCGGTTGCACCTCCGATAAGGGCGAAAGGCTTGTGGCCGCACTGCTGGAAGTGCTTGAGAATCATAATTGAAACAAGATGTCCGATATGAAGCGAGTCAGCCGTAGGGTCAATGCCTACATAGGCTGCCTGAGGGCCTTCCATAAGTTTCTCTTCCGTGCCGGGCATAATGTCCTGAATCATGCCTCTCCATTTGAGCTCTTCAACAAAATTATTCATCGAGTATGTAAATTATCAGTATTTTAATTCTTTGGAGTGCAAAGGTACAATTTTTATTGATAGAAAGTTGGCTATTTTCTTTAGAAAGCCGTATTTTTGCACGGCTTCGGACTTAAGTCCGACTTACAGGAGTAAAACAAACCAAAATAATTCGATAAAATGAGAAAGAAAATCGTTGCAGGAAACTGGAAAATGAACACTACAGTTCCTGAGGGAGTAGAACTCGCAAAGGCAGTTGTTGCCAAGTCAGCAGAAGTTCCAGCTGACGTAAAGCTTATCATCGCAACTCCAGCTACACATCTCTGCCCGGTTGCAGAGGTAGTAAAGGGCTCTAAGGTAGGTCTTTCAGCAGAGAACTGCGCAGACAAGGAGAAGGGTGCTTACACAGGAGAGATTTCAGCCGCTATGGTTGCATCTACAGGTGCTCAGTACACTATCCTCGGTCACTCAGAGCGTCGTCAGTACTACGGTGAGACAGATGAGAAGCTTGTTGAGAAGACAAAGCTCGCTCTCGCTAACGGTCTCGGCGTTATCCTTTGCGTTGGTGAGACTCTCGCTGAGCGTGAGGCTGGCAAGCACTTCGATGTAGTTGGTGCTCAGACTCTCAACGTCCTCAAGAACTTCACCGCTGAGGATATGAAGAACATCATCATCGCTTACGAGCCGGTTTGGGCTATCGGAACAGGCAAGACTGCTACTTCTGACCAGGCTGAGGAGATTCACGCATTCATCCGCAAGACTCTCGCAGAGCAGTTCAACGCTCAGGTTGCAGACGATACCACCATCCTCTACGGTGGAAGCTGCAAGCCTTCAAACGCCAAGGAGCTTTTCGCAAAGCCTGATATCGACGGTGGTCTTATCGGTGGCGCAGCCCTCAAGGCAGACGACTTCATCGCAATCGCACTCTCTTACTAAAAAATAAAGCGATACTATTCTGAGAAGAGCTCGGTATTTCACCGGGCTCTTCTTTTTTTTGCCCTCACATAAAAAAAATCGGCCATCCCTTTTGGGGGATGACCGTTTTTAGTTGTGCTATAAAGAGAGATTACTTTGCAGCAGCAACAGAAGCCTTACGGAATTCCTTAAGGTCCTTCATGAGGTCAAGAGCGGCCTTACGAGCGCGTGCGCCGGCAGCCTTGTTACCCTTTACTACCTGAGCTTCTGCATTAGCCTTGAATGCTTCGATCTCTGCATTGATCTTTTCAACGAGTGCTTTCATTGTTTGTAGAGTTTTAAAATTAGTGATATAAATAGTTAGTTAGTTTTAGACTTCTTATTTAGGTATTGCTAATTTAAGTAAAAAATGAATAAAACAATGAAAAGTTGAAGAAAATTAATCATTTCTTTGTGTTTAAGGTGTTCATTGTCCTGTCAGGACCTATTGTTACGAACCCTTTTATGCCCTCGATGACTTTTTTGCAGAGCTCCGGCATCTGCTCTTTCTCCTCCTCGGAGAGTTCTCCGATGACGTAGTCAACTTGTCCTCCGCGTGAGAAGTTGTTGCCAATGCCCATCCTGATACGGGCATAGTTCTGGCTCTCTATGAGCTCTTCAATGTTCTTCAAACCGTTGTGTCCGCCTGCGCTTCCGTTCTTGCGCATCCTCAGAGTTCCGAAAGGGAGGTTGAGGTCGTCGCAGATGATTAGAAGGTTTTCCAGAGGCAGGTTAAGCTTCTGGATCCAGTATCTGACAGCATTGCCGCTCAGATTCATGTATGTGCTGGGCTTAAGCAGTGTCATCTTCCTTCCCTTGAAGGAGATTTCTGCCACATCTCCGTAACGCTCCGTCCGGAAAACGACATTGGATGCCTGAGCCCAGGCATCCAATACCATAAATCCCATATTGTGTCGCGTTGAAGAATATTCAGCTCCGATGTTACCTAATCCTACAATCAGATAATTCATCTTCGGACAAATATGATAAGTTTATTTATGCCTTAGCGGCGGCGATCATCTGACGTGTTGACTTAACGCGGCAAACGATAACGTTCTTGTCGGTAAGGATGGTAAGGTTCTCGAACTTGAGGTCACCTGCAACGATCTGGCTGTCGAGATCAAGGTTAGAGATATCAACAGGGAGTGTGTCAGGAAGATCCTTCTGAAGGCCTGATACCTTAAGCTTGCGGCTGACCTGTGTGAATTTACCACCGGCCATAACACCCTTTGAGTGACCTGAAACGGTAACAGGGATGTTGATGACGATAGGCTTCTTCTCGTCTACTGCGAGGAAGTCAACGTGGAGGCACTCGTCTGTTACAGGGTGCCACTGAAGCTCGTGGAGAATTGCTGTATACTTCTTTCCGTCGCTGAGGCTGAGGTCAACGATGTATGAAGCCGGATTGTTTGTAAGAGCCTTAAGCTCCTTTGCTGTTACTGTGAAAAGAATGTTCTCGAGTCCGAGACCGTAAAGGTTGCATGGAACGAGACCCTGCTTGCGAAGTGCCTTAACGGTTGCCTTGTTGCCAGTCTCACGGATCTGGCCATTGATAGCAAAATGCTGCATAATTAGTTGAATTTAAATGTGTTACTCAGTTTGTGGCTCCTTGCGGAGTCCAAACCCCATTGCACCAAAAGCCGCAAGGGCTTTTATTTTTGGGCGCGCAAATATATGAATTTCAATTGAAAACTGCAATTATTTCACAAGACTTGTTGCCTTGTTCCAGGCGAGGGTCTTGTAATATGCAGTGAGATTCTCTCCTCCGTTGTTAGGAAGGAACATGGACAGACCGCAGACGTTGTTGAGCCTGATACTCAGGAATTTGTTCGTGTGCGCCTCGTAAACTACGAAGTTGTCCAGCGCTTCGTCAAGCGGAGTAATGTCTTCATCCGAAACTCCGCTCTTTGCCAGGATGTCCCTAAGGTCGTAGAACCAGTGCTTGTTCTCACGGAAATACTCCTGGACACTGTCCGGATCCACGGCGGCAATCTGAGAAGAGTAATTGGAGAAGATATTCTTGCAGGCAGCGGCCACCGCGTCAATCTTGGAGTTGTCGACAAGCGTGATGGTCCCGCTTGACCCCTTGTAGAGTTCATAGAAATCTTTTGCCACTCCGAGAACGTCCGGGGTGCTGGATTTAAGGAGTCTTGTGGTGATGTTCTTGTATTCGAATCCGTCTGCGAGAGTCTCAGTAGGACAGAAGACAATAGCCTTTGCCACGTCCTTTAACTCGTAGGCAACTTCTATCGTGCCCATCAGGCAGGCGTCGAAGATGATGTAATCCAGTTTGTATGGGATGGCTTTTGCAAAGTCAATGATATCCAGCTCCTTGCTGCACTGCTCTCCCTCCTGGTTATAGTAGTGCTCGTATCCGATGGAATTGAGACGGTTCTCTCCGCTGAACACATAAGGATCGTCCTCGTCGGTAGGATCCACGTAGTAGCCGGAAGGTAGCCATCCGGAACCGTGCGACGAATAGAGGAGGCCGTAACTTGCCGAAGGGAATTTCTTCTTGGTATATTCGAATACGGACGTTATCGTGGAGGCCTCGACGGCCGTTGTGTTCAGGTCGAAGGTCAGGAGGGTGTCGCTCACGGCCACTCCTCCCTTCTTGTAGAGTCTGTACAGGACAGGCCTTGGCCCCTGGTCGGAGGTAGTGTTGTCCTTTCCTGAACTCAGGATAAGGAAGATGTCATCCCTTTCACCGTTGCCCGGAAGGTAATTGTTCCAGAGCTCGGCGATGTCGTTCTTGAGGTAGTTGCTGATATCGCTGTATCCGTTGGAGAATCCGGCGGAGTACATGATAAACACCTTTCTCTGCTTGAGAGGATCGTATGGCGTGTCGTCTTTCTTGCAGGAAAAGAAGACAAGCGGTATTAGGATGAGAAGGAGTAACTTTTTCATATTGTCTATCTGAAGAATCTGTCAACTTCCTTCGCCTCCTCAGGAAGGGCGAACACTTCCACGCGGTCGTAGGCCTCAATGACGGAGTCTCCTACGGGAATGAATGCGTTGCTGCCCCTGATTACGCCGCCGATGACGGCCTTGCGTGGGAAGTTGATGTCTTTGAGGGCGCCCTTGGTAATCTTGCTGTCAGGTGCTGCCGTGTATTCGAGCACCTCGGCCGATGTGCCGCCCATGTAGTGAACCGAGCGGGCCTTGTCGCTCAGGGTGAATTTGAAAATCTTGCCCGCGGTAATGAGCTTCTTGTTGATGACGGCGTCCACGCCCATCTCCTCGGCAAGCCTTATGTACTCGATGTTCTCGACTTCGGCGATGGTCTTCTCCACGCCGAACTTTTTGGCAACCACGCAGGACAGGACGTTGAGTTCGTCGTGGCCCGTCAGGGCGAGGAATGCGTCATAGTCGCTGATGTTCTCCTCGGCCAGGAAGTCGGTGTTGCGGCTGTCGCCGTTGACTATTGTGACATTGTCAAGGTTGAGCCTCTCGGAAAGCCTGAGGCACTTGTTCTTGTCAATTTCTATGATTTTGATGTCCTCGATGTCCTTTGAAAGCTGTCTTGCCACCATCTCTCCAATTCGTCCTCCTCCGAGAATCATTGCCTTGTTGATGTTGACGTTGGACTTACCGAGGAACGTCATCACGCCTTCCATGCCTTCCCTTGTGGTCATAATGTAGACGAGGTCGTGGAAGCGGAATTTGTAGTTTGCTTCAGGCATCGTGGTCACGCCTTCGTGAGCGATGGCCACAACGCGGAACTGGAGTTCATCCGTAGAAAGTGCGGCCGTGAATTCGGCCAGTTTCATTTCGAGAATAGGGGAGTCGTCTTCAACCTTGAAAACGGCCATCTGAAGTCTTCCGTGTGCAAAGTCAATGGAGTCCGTAGAGCCTCCGTGGCGGAGCATGGAAGAGATTTCATCGGCTGCGATCTTCTCGGGGAAGAACATCAGCTCGATACCCATCTGCTTGAAGAGCAGTTTGTTGTCTGCCGTGAGGTATTCCTCGTCGTTAACTCTGGCGGTCACCTTCTTGGCTCCCAGATTCTTGGCAATAAGGGCGCTGACAATGTTGATGTCCTGGGCGCTTCCCGGGTTGACGGAGATGAACAGGTCGGCGTTAGGGACGCCGGCCTCCCTGAGAATGGAAATCGATGACGGGTTGCCCGTAATCGTAACGACGTCTGCGGTCATCTTCAACTTCTCCAGCTTGGCGCTGTCGTTGTCGATTACCGTAATCTCGTTTGCCTCCTGGCTGAGCATCTTTGCGAGGTGGCTTCCTACCTCTCCTGCTCCTTCAATTACAATTCTCATAACTCAGTTCTTAAACTGCTTTTGATAAATATGGTGCCCCTTCTGAGGCCGTGTACGACGCTCTTCGGGTGGTTTTCCAGATATGTCTTAATCTGTTCGGCGCTTATCTTCTCCTCCATCAGGCGGGCCTCCCTGATTCCGGTGAGGACAGCCTTGGCCCATCTTAACTTGAATGTGGCCAGGAAAAGAAAGGCGGCTCCGTAGTCCAGCACATTACGGATAAGCAATCTTAATGCCGCTTTCCTAAGTCCCGTCCTGGCTGCATCCTCGGGGCTGTCTCCTCTGCGCAGAGCCCTCAAAGCCAGGGTTTTCGCGAGGTTTTTCCTCAGCAGAACCCTGTTGTTCCTGTAGTTCAGGTGCAGTTTCCATGGCGATTCTTTCGGGAGGGTTCCTCCTCCGAGATGCCAAACGGTAGAAGCAGGAACTATCTCAACGCTCCATCCTTCAAGCTGCATCCTCCAGCACAGGTCTATTTCCTCCATATGGGCGAAGAATCTGTCGTCCAGTCCTCCAAGCTGTTCCCATACGCTTGAGCGTACCATGAGGGCGGCTCCGCTGCCCCAAAGCACTTTCTCCGGCTTGCCGTCGTACTGGCCGAGGTCCTGGTCAATGCTTCCGAGGATTCTGCCCCTGCAGAAAGGATAACCGAGGCTGTCAAGCAGTCCTCCGGCCGCCCCTGCATATTCAAACCAGTTCTTCTCATACCAGGAATGAAGTTTCGGGGAGCAGGCCCCGCATTCCGGGTTGGCCTCCATATGGTCTATGAGGGGTTTGAGCCATCCTTTGCCAACTTCAATGTCAGAGTTGAGCAGAAGGAAGTATTTCGGTTTGAAAACCTTGATGGCTTCGAACCCTCTTATATATCCTCCGGTGAATCCGTAATTCTGGTCCAGTTTGATGGTTTTAACCTGCGGAAACTTTTCCGCCATCATTTCCATCGATCCGTCTGTTGAATTGCTGTCCACGACGAATACTTCCGAGTCCAGACCGTTTACGCTTTTAAGCAGGCCGGGCAGGAATTTGAGTAGGTACTGTTTTGTGTTCCAGTTCAGTATGACTACAGCAGTTGTCATCCTTAGTCTTCGTTATGACATCCGCACTTACATTCCTCTCCTTCTTCGTGGTGACCTCCGCAATGGCACTCGTGGCCTTCCTCGTGATGTCCGCCGCATTTGCACTCGTGGCCTTCTTCGTGGTGATGGCCGCACTTGCCGTGTTTGCCGCAGCAGTGGTGTGAGAGTTCCTCCTCAGTGGCGTCACGTACGCTTTCGACTTTTCCGGTGAAGTTGAGCGTCTTTCCTGCAAGAGGATGGTTGAAATCCATCTTTACTGAGTCTGCTTCCACTTCCAAAACGGTTCCCTGAACAACGTCGCCCATCTGGTTGAGCATCGGGATGATCCTTCCTACGATAAGAAGTTCATCGTGGAGTACGCCTTCAATTTCAAAGGCGCTCTTTGGAAGAACGGTGATTTTTGACGGGTCGTAAACGCCGTATCCGTCTTCAGGGCTGACGCTCAGGCTGAAGCTTTCGCCTTCCTGAAGCCCTTCCAGTCGGTCTTCCAGTTTCTGGATGAGCATCTTTCTGCCGTGTATATAGTCGAGAGGCTGTTCAGCCGTCGTTTTGTCCATTATTTTTCCATCCACTTCCAGTTCATAGGAAATGAGCACTACCTTGTCTTTGGCTACTTTCATAAATACTCTACAATTTAAACTACAAATATAATGTTTTTCCCTACATATCTTCCCTGAAGAAGATGGGCCTTTTTTTTATATATTTGTAAAATGGATTTGCATATGCAGGACCAGCTTCGGGCTTGGGCCGACAAATATAATGACAGGCAGTATTTTCTGGAGGATCCGATTGCGTTTCCTACCAGGTTCGCCGCGGAATTGAAAAGAGGCGGCGCCTGCCTTCAGGACGTGGAAATAGCTGCTGTATTTGCCGCCCATTTTGCATGGGGAAGACGGGCGATGATAGTCAGGGACTGCGGACGGTTGTTTGACGAAATGGACTGGAAGCCGTATGATTACGTGATGAATGGGGAGTGGAGAAATGATGATTCGAGTATCCACAGGACGGTTAAATGGTCGGAGGTGGCCGGAATCTGCTCCAGGCTCAAACATATCTATGAAAGGATTGACTCGTTGGAGAGTATGGACGTAAACCGTATCCGCGAGGAGGTTTTCGGTCAGAAGCCGGACGGAAAGGCTCCTAACAAGAAAATCAATATGATGAGGCGCTGGATGGTCAGAAGTGACGGCCACGTGGACCTTGGCCTGTGGAAGGATACTGATCCGGACAGCCTGCTCATACCGCTCGACGTCCATGTATACGAGACGGCAAAGTCCATCGGGCTTACCGGACGGAACCAGAAAGATATCGGGACTGTTTACGAGATTACCGATGCGCTCAGGGAAGTGTTCCCCGGGGATCCTTGCAAAGGGGATTTCGCGCTGTTCGGTTACGGCGTAACTCATCAGGATAAGTAAAGATGGATATTATTCAGGAAAAACCTCAGATGTTCATTATCTCGGGCTGTAACGGGTCGGGAAAGACAACTGCGTCATATTCCCTCCTTCCGCAGCTTTTTGAGTGTACTCAGTTCGTGAATACCGATGAATTTGCAAAGAGCATAAATCCGGGCAACCCGGAGAAGGCCGCCCTTGCAGCCAGCCGTCTGATGGTCAAAAAGATAAATTATCTTATTGGCAGGAAGGTTACATTTGCCATTGAGAGCACCCTGGCCGTACGTACCCTGTTGCAGACCACCCGCAAAGCGCAGGAAGTGGGATATGAGGTTACCGTCCTCTATTTCTGGCTGAATTCTCCGGAAATGGCCATACAAAGGGTGAAAAGCCGTGTGGCCGCAGGCGGTCATTCCATTCCTGTGGATGTTATAGTGAGGCGATATCATGTGGGCCTGAATTATTTTCTGAATGATTACACCAGAATCTGTGACAAATGGATCCTGGCAGATAATTCCACCTATCCTTTCACCGTGGTGGCGGAAGGAACCAGGGATGGAGCCAATATTATTGACGAAGGTAAATACGAGCAAATCAAGAGAATAAATCTTGAATACGAGGAAAGCAGAAACAATAATGATTAATTCAAAACAATACTATCTGGATACATTCGGCGTTACTGAAGAACAGCTGCGAAGGCTGGCCGCCGAGGGCCTCAGGGGAGGAGGCGATTTCAGCGATCTATTTTTTGAAAACTCCTCATTTACGGATCTTCTTTTACGTGACGGCGAGGTGACATCGGGAGGTTTCCACGAGGATTACGGAGTGGGAATCCGTGTCCTTAAGGGTGAAAAGACAGGATATGCCTATTCTGAGGCTACCGATGAGACTTCGATGATGTCAGCGGCAAGGGCTGCTTCTGCCATCGCCGACGGAACCGCCTCCTGCGGGGATTCCGTAGCCAAATTGATCCGTGATGCCAAGGACAGGGCCGCTTCCTATGTCCCGTGTGAGAACAACGGCGGAAGGCCTGTGAGAAAATTCTTCCTGGGAGCCCCTAATCCTGCAGCCGACCGTTATCCTGTCCTTCAGGACTGGAGGACGGCAAAGACCGCGGAACTCTCCGCATACCTTATGAAAATCCAAGAGGCCGTTTCAAAACGTGACTCCAGAATAGTAAAAATCATAGCGGTCCTCTCCACCCAGACTACGGACTGCCTTATGTATAATTCTTTCGGCGAGCTCAAATATGATACCCGCCCTCTGGCCAGCCTTGCCCTGTCCCTGATCTTCAAACAGGGAGACAAGACGGAGAATAAATCCGTGTCCAGGAGTTATCGCATGGGCGTTGAAATGCTCACGGACGAACTTGTCCAACAGATTGCCGACCTTGCAGTGGAAGGAATTGACCAGAGGTTCGAGGCCAAACGCCCGAAAGGAGGCCAGATGCCTGTAGTCATGGCGGCCGGTGCATCAGGAATCCTCCTTCATGAGGCCATGGGACACGCTTTTGAGGCTGATTTCAACCGAAAAGGCCAGAGCATCTTCAGTGAGAAGATGGGAAGCCGCATCTGTGCCGAGGGCATCAGCATCGTGGACGATGCAACCATCCCGGGCGGCCGCGGCTCACTCAATTTTGACGACGAGGGCGTGCCTGGACAGCGTACATATATGGTTGAGGACGGAATCCTGACCTCATATCTTCACGACCGCATTTCCGCAAAGTTCTACGGAGTCACTCCAACCGGAAACGGACGCCGTGAATCATTCCGCTACAACCCTATTCCGCGTATGCGTTCCACTTATATGGAGGGCGGAAACGCCGATCCGGAAGGAATTATCTCTTCAGTTAAGAAAGGACTGTACGTGGATCAGTTTGCCAATGGTCAGGTCAAGATCGGTGAGGGTGACTTTACTTTCTATGTAAAGAGCGGATATCTTATCGAAAACGGCCGTCTGACCCAGCCTGTGAAGGATGTCAATGTCATCGGTAACGGCCCTGAGGCCCTTGCCGGCATTGTGGCCGTGGGTAATGACCCAAAGGTGGACGAAGGGTCCTGGACCTGTGGAAAGGAACAGAGCGTTCCTGTTTCCTGCGGTATTCCTACCGTCCTTGTAAAGAATCTTACCGTGGGCGGAGAATAAAACTGAAAAGAAATGAAGATTACATCTGAAGAAATACAGCTTACAAAAGAATGCCTGGCAATGGCTACTGAAGAGGGAGCAGAGAAGGCAAGGGTGACCCTCAACAAGAGTGTCATGGATCTTTTCTCCACCCTGAATGGAGAGATTGACAAGGTCAGCCATTGTCTTGACCGTTCCCTTACCCTCAATCTCTTTGTTGACGGCCGTTATGCCACATTCTCAACCAACCGCCTTTCCAGGGAGAGCCTCAGGGCCTTTGTGGCAAAGGCCGTGGATGCGTCGAAGATGCTGGCTAGGGACCCGCTTCGCAAACTTCCAGACCCGTCCAGGTGTGAAAAGAATGCCGTTTCCGGAGACGAACTGGGCCTTCTGGACCCGTCCTATGACGAGGTTACATCTGAGAAAAGGCGTTCGACAGCCCTTGAGGCTTCCGGCTTCGGCAGGAATGTGAGCGGACTGATCTCCGAGGAGGGAGAGTATTCTGATAGCCTCTATGATACGCTTGTGGTTGATACCCAGGGACTTTACTGCCGCCATACCGAGACCAGTTTCGAGTATGGGGTTGAGGTTACCATTCAGGATGAGGAGGGTAACCGTCACAGCGGATTCTGGTGGGATGCTTCCAGCAGGCTTTCCGGCCTAAAGGCATCCGAGTGCTTTGACAAGGCCCTTTCACGTGCAAGGTCCCAGATAGGCGCAAAGCCTTTCCGTAACGGCAAATTCAAGATGGTCGTTGACACCGAGTGTGCCTCAAGGCTTCTTACTCCGGTTCTCAACGCCCTCGGGGGAGGCGCCCTCCAGCAGCATAATTCTTTCCTTGTGGATTCGCTCGGGCAGAAGGTTTTCTCCGATGGAATGACAGTAATCGACAAGGCCCGCTCCGTTGGAGAGACAGGGTCCCGTCTTTTTGACTCCGAGGGTGTTGCCACCGTAGAGACTCCTGTCATAGAGAACGGCGTTGTAAAAGAGTATTTCATCAATACGTATATGTCCGGGAAGATGAACCTTGAGCCAACCGTAGAGGATGTGACCCGCCCTGCCGTGGAAAGATGGATCAGTCCGTCACTTGGCGGCAAAGAAGGCAGGCTGGATGCCTCTGCGCTTATGGAACTTCTCGGAGAGGGAATCTATGTCACCGGATTCAACGGCGGCAACAGCAATTCTTCAACCGGAGACTTTTCTTTCGGAATTGAAGGCTATGTCTTCAAGGATGGGAAAATCGGTCCGGCCGTCCATGAGATGCTTATGACGGGCAATTTTATCACTCTTTGGAACAACCTCCTGGCTGCCGGCGACGACTGCCGCCTGTGTCTATCGAAACTGACTCCGAGCCTGGCTTTCAAGGACGTGGATTTTTCAGCGTAAGATCATATAACCACTATAAACACTTTAAAGTAAATGAATTACAGAACATTCTTGGTTTCGTTGGCATTTGTCGCCATCTCTGCCTTAGGGCTGTGTCCGCATACGGAAGCCCAGAATAAAATCGGGGTAGTTGCGCATCGCGGCTTCTGGAACACGGAAGAGGCCGGCTTCGCACAGAATTCCGTCAAGGCTCTTGAACTTGCCCAGAAGTACGGTTTCTGGGGCAGTGAATTCGACGTTCAGCTCACATCGGACGACGTCCCCATAGTCAATCATAATAACGATATCGACGGCGTCCTTATCTGGGACCATCCTTATTCCGCATTCAGGAATCATCGTCTCAAGAACGGTGAAATCCACCCTACGCTTGACGACTATCTTAAGGCCGGCCGGAAGTGCACCACCACAATGCTTGTATTCGAACTCAAGCCCCAGAAGGATACTCTCAGGGAGGAAAGGCTTCTTCAACTTTCACTTGAAGCCTTGAAAAAGCACGGCCTTTACACTCCGGAAAGGGTAATGTTCATATCCTTCAGTGAGTATATGTGCCGGCGCATCGGTCAGATTGCTCCTGAATTTACCAATCAGTTCCTTGGCTCTAAGATTTCTCCTGACAGGCTTTATGCCAGTGGAATAAACGGCGTGGATTATAACGAGGAAGTTTTTTTCAAGCATCCGGACTGGCTCGCCCAGGCAAGGAACAATAAGATGTCCGTGAATGTGTGGACCGTAGATTCGGAAGACACGATGAAAACAATGGCCGGACTCGGGGTGGATTATATAACCACCAACAAACCGCTTGTCTTGAGATCACTTCTCGGCGGCCGTGAAAACAAGATTGCCGAAGCCGGTGAATTTGCACCTAAGGCTAAGGAAGAGGCTATGGTCGTTGCCGGCAAGGCCCGCTTTACCGTCCTCACTTCAAGGCTTGTCCGCATGGAGTGGGATGAAAACGGCAGGTTTGAGGACAGGGCCACCCTTGCCATCGTTAACAGGAACCTGGATGTCCCTGCTTTTACAGTGAGCAGAAAGAAGAATGCCGTGACAATCAAGACGGCAGATCTTACCCTTACATACAAAGGTCAGGAAGAGTTTGACGAGAAGAACCTGAAGGTGGTATTCAACGACCCTTCCAAAAAGGGCGGAAAGGGCGTGTGGACCCCGGGTATGTCTGACGAGGGCAACCTCCTTGGAACCACCCGTACCCTTGACAAGTGTGACGGAGAGACCACCATTGAGCCTTACGACAAGGGTGTGCTCTCAAAGGACGGCTGGGCCATTGTGGATGAAAGCGCCAATCAGGTGTTCCAGCCTGTGGATTCAGACTGGAAGAACTGGATCGCCCTGAGGGAAGAAGGCCGACGCAAGGATCTGTATCTCTTTGCCTATGGCCATGACTACAAGGCGGCTCTCGCGGATTATACAAAGGTTGCCGGAAAGATTCCGCTTCCTCCAAAATACGTGTTAGGATACTGGTGGTGCCGTTACTGGCAGTATTCTGATTTTGAGTTCGTGGACCTTGCAAAGCAGATTCGTTCACTCAGCATCCCGGCAGACGTGATGGTCCTTGATATGGACTGGCATGAAACCTGGACCCTCAGAAGAAAAAACGCGGCCACTGATGAGGAGGGTCAGCGCATAGGCTGGACAGGCTATACCTGGCAGAACAAGCTTTTCCCGGATCCTGCGGCCACCCTGGCGGAACTTCACAACCTCAGTTACCGCACAACCCTCAACCTTCATCCTGCTTCAGGAATCCAGCCATACGAGGAGCCTTATGACAGGTTTGTAAAGGATTATCTTTCAAGAACCTCTGATTATGACGGCCCTAAGGACTATGTCAAGGCAGACGGTTCAAAGGCTTATGTCCCTTACCGCCAGACTCAGGAGGCCTGGGCTGACGCCTATTTCAATTCAGTCATCCATCCTCTTGAAGCACAGGGCGTTGATTTCTGGTGGCTGGACTGGCAGCAGTGGAAGTACAGCAAGTATATGCAGGGCGTCAACAACACCTTCTGGCTCAACCATACCTTTTTCAACGACAAGGTCAGACAGAGTGTCAGTGAAGGCATCTATGCAAAGCGCCCTGTCATCTATCATCGTTGGGGCGGTCTTGGAAGCCATCGCTATCAGATCGGCTTCTCCGGCGATACCTACGCTACGTGGAA
>CADBMK010000138.1 GCA_902795785.1 uncultured Bacteroidia bacterium
CGTATCAGGATTTGGGCTATTATAAGGACGATATCCTTACAGTCCTTTCTCCGGTGCGCAAGGTGACCCAGTTCGATGTTACTCAGGAAGGGGAGTGGGGATATAGTGAAAGCCCTGTGAAAGAGCCTTCTGAGACACTCGTAAAGGAGGCGGAAGCCCTTTATCAGACTGCAAACCTCGCTTTTGGAAAGTCTTCCCGAAAATTAAACAAATAATAACGGGAGATTTTGTAAATTAGCCTGGTTTTAGAATTTAATAATCGCAAAATTAATAATATGTCTGAAAAAATTCCTTACAAGATCTACCTCAATGAGGACGAGATTCCTACAAAGTGGTATAACGTGCGTGCCGACATGAAGAACAAGCCGGCTCCGCTTCTCAATCCTGGCACACTCAAGCCTCTGACTCCTGAAGAGCTTGAACCAATCTTCTGCAAGGAGCTGGTTAAGCAGGAACTTGACAACGATACCCAGTGGATTCCTATTCCTGAGGAGATTCTGAATTTCTATAAGATGTACCGTCCTTCACCTCTTGTCAGGGCTTACTTCCTTGAGAAGGCTCTCGGCACTCCTGCCAAGATCTACTACAAGTTTGAAGGAAACAATACCTCCGGAAGCCACAAGCTCAACTCTGCCATCGCTCAGGCTTATTACGCTAAGAAGCAGGGCCTCAAGGGCGTGACTACCGAAACCGGCGCCGGCCAGTGGGGTACAGCCCTCTCTATGGCCTGCTCTTATTTTGGCCTGGACTGTAAGGTCTATATGGTGAAGTGCTCTTATGAGCAGAAGCCTTTCCGCCGTGAGGTTATGCGTACATACGGTGCCAATGTGACACCTTCTCCAAGCGATACCACACAGGTGGGCCGCAAGATTCTGGCCGAGCATCCTGGCACAACAGGATCTCTTGGCTGCGCCATCTCAGAGGCTGTTGAGGCTGCGGTTACACACGAGGGATACAGATATGAGCTCGGCTCAGTTCTCAATCAGGTGCTCCTGCACCAGACCATCATCGGTCTCGAGACACAGGCCGCCCTTAAGAAATATGGTATCAAGCCTGACATGATTATCGGCTGCGCAGGTGGCGGATCAAACCTCGGAGGTCTGGTTTCTCCGTTCATCGGAGAGATGCTCCGCGGTGAGGCTGATTACAAGGTGATTGCTGTGGAGCCGGCTTCATGCCCAAGCTTCACACGCGGTAAGTTTGCTTACGACTTCTGCGATACGGGCGGAATCTGCCCTCTTGCAAAGATGTACACCCTCGGCTCTCAGTTCATTCCTTCTGCAAGCCACGCCGGAGGTCTCCGTTTCCACGGAATGTCAACCATCCTTTCACAGCTCTATCACGATGGTCTCTTCGAGGCCAGGGCAGTGGAGCAGACTTCAGTGTTCGAGGCTGCCGAGCAGTTTGCACGCGTTGAGGGTATCCTCCCTGCACCTGAAAGCTCACACGCAATCAGGGTGGCAATTGACGAGGCCCTTAAGTGCAAGGAAACCGGAGAGGAGAAGACCATCGTCTTCGGCCTCACGGGAACAGGTTACTTCGACCTCTATGCTTACCAGCAGTTCAATGACGGTACGATGTCGGATACCATCCCTACGGATGCCGAGATTGCAGATGCCCTCAATAAGCTCCCGAAGGTAGAGTAGTTCTATGTATGTAAGGAAGGAACTTAAGGTCAAACCAGGGGTGTATGTCCCCGTGCCTGAATCCGCTTTTCCGGATGATCCGCACACGAGACTGGTCAAAGTCCTTGTGGAGGATTCTTCCCAGGGCAGGTTCCAGTTCGACGAGACCTATCCTTACATAGATGAAAGTTTCAGTTATAGATGGCGCGCCGCGGTTCATGGAATCGTCAGGCGCTGCCTTCATTTTTATGACAGGTTCTCCCAGGGTCTGAAGATAAGGGGAAAGGAGAATCTCAAAGGCTGCGGAAAGGCTTTCGGAAAAGGTGCGATGATTGTCTGCAACCACGTTTTCCATCACGACGCCAGCATCGCCTACAGCGCAATCTGTTCCGATAAGGAGATAAGGGTGCCGATGTTTGCCAAGCATTTCAACAACCCAAAGGATTATTTCTTCATCCGCTATATCGGAGGTATCCCGATAGCTGAGACAAGGGCAGGACTGGTCAAGTTCAACGAGGCTTTGGATTATTATCATTCAAAGGGAGACTGGTTCCTGGTCTTTCCGGAAGCGGTCCGCTGGGACTACAACACGTCCATCAGGCCTTTCCGCAAGGGCGCATTCAATCTGGCGTACAAGTATGATATTCCGATTGTGCCCTGTGTTATAACCTATAGAAAGAGAACCGGGTTTTACAGGCTCTTCGGTCCGGCTGAAAAGCCGCTTCTGACGCTGAATATCTGTAAGCCGTTGTTCCCGGACAGAGGTGTCCGCCGTCACGAGGAGGTGGACCGCCTGAGGAACGCAACCCATGCCGCCATGGTTGATGCTGCTGGAATTATTCAGAATCCATGGCCGGCAAAACCTGATTTTGAAAATTAAAAATTCATTGACAATGGGATTACCTAATATGCTCCTTGCCAATTTCCTCCTGGGCGTAGCCGGAGGAATTCAGTACAGAAAACTTGTGAAAGCCAGCAAGAATCCGCGCGCAACCAGTGTGAACACTCTCCGTGAGATCCTGGATTATGCCAAGGATACCACTTATGGAAGGGAACACAATTTCCGTGAAATCCTGGACGCTGAGGATGACGACGAACTCCTTATGCGCTATAGGGAGAACGTAAGGCGCAACGATTACGAGGACCTTCGTCAGTATGTCGAGTGGCATAAGCAGGGACACAAGGACATTCTCTTCCCGGGAAAGCCTGTGCTCTACGCCACCACGTCGGGCTCTACTGCTGAGCCTAAGTGGATACCTATCACCGAGAGATATCTCAAGACCGTTTACGGCTCAATGACCAAGGTCTGGCTGTTCAATTTCATCAAGAACAGGCCTAAGGTGTTCAGCGGAAAGATTCTTTCCATCGTGGGTAAGGTTGTGGAAGGCTATGCCCCTGACGGGACCGTGTACGGCTCTGTTTCAGGAGTTACCCAGAGGGACTGCCCGGGTTTTGTCAAGGCTCTTTACTCCAATCCTCAGTGCGTCTATTCCATTGAAGATTACAACGCCCGTTACTATGTGCTGATGCGTATGGGCATTGAGCAGAACGTGACCCTTATCGTTACTGCCAACCCTAGCACCATCGTGGAGATGCAGAACAACGTCAATGAGTTCTATGACGAGTATGTGAAGGATATCATGAACGGCACAATCTCCAATAAGGTGAAGATTGAACCGAAGATCAGGGAAGAACTCGAGGCCTGCATCAAGCCTAATCCAAGGAGGGCTGCCGAACTGCGTGAACTCAAGCGCAAATACGGACGTGTCCTTCCCAAGCATTACTGGCCTGACCTTCAGATCCTGAATACCTGGAAATGCGGAAACACGAGGGTCTTCCTTGACAAGTTCAAGGATTCCTTCCCGGAGAATATGCTCCATCAGGAATTCGGCTATTTCTCATCCGAGTGCCGCTTCGGACTTGTCCTGGACGATACACTGAATACCGTTCTCTTCCCTCACTATCATTTCTACGAGTTTGTGAAGGAGGAAGACCTGGAGAAATACAACCCTAGGTACTATCTCATCGACGAGCTTGAGAAGGGACAGAAGTACTGTCCGTTCGTGACCACTTTCGCCGGACTTTACCGTTACGATATGCACGATATCGTTGAGGTGGGGGATAATTTCCAGAACGCGCCTACGGTGCATATGATTCAGAAGGTGAACGGTATCGTCACCATAACGGGCGAGAAACTCTATGAGCGCCAGTTTATCGACGCCGTTCACGACGCCGAGAAGGTTACGGGACTTATGACCAAGTTCTTCATCGGCTTTGCCAACCTGGAAAAGGCGGCCTACGATTTCTTCTATGAGTTCCAGGATCCTGAGGTGACTCAGATTCAGGCCGAGGCGTTCACCGTGGCCGTGGATGTGGCCCTTAAGAATTCCAATATGGAGTACAAGGCCAAGAGGGATTCTCTCCGCCTGAAGGATGCCACCACGTACCGTCTCATAAAGGATTCATTTGAGACCTTCAAGGCTCAGTGCATAGCCGAAGGTGCGCGTGACGGACAGTTCAAGCTGATGCTTCTGCTTCAGGATGAGAAGCGTCATCAGAAGTTTCTGGATTTGGTAAGGAGGTAATATGGCGCTTAAAGCAGTAATATTTGATTTTGACGGTACGCTGTATTCCAAGACGGCCATTCCTGTATTTCTGATTCTTGGCAATATTTTCAACCTCAGAGCCATCAGGGCTGAAAGGAAGGCTCTCAGGGAACTCGCTGGACGTTACTTTGAGAATTCCAAGGATTACTTTGACGAACTTTTCAGGACAATGTCCCGGATTGGGACCCGTTCTGCGGCTTATTACGAGAAATGGTATTGGAAAAAGTATATGCCTTTGATGGTCCAGGTTATCGCAAAGAGAACTCATCCTCGTCCGAATATCAAGACCTTCATAGACGCCTTCCATTCAAAGGGCCTCAAGGTTGCCATCCTTTCCGACTATCCTATGGTCAAGGCCAAACTTCAGGCCCTGAATGTGGACCCTTCGCTTTTCGACGCCATTTACGAGTCTCCGACAATGGGCGGACTGAAGCCTTGCGGCCAGACCTTCCTTTCCGTCTGCCAGTCTCTTGGCGTCAAGCCAGTTGAGGCCGTGATGATCGGTGACAAGATTGCCACCGACGGCGGCGCTTCCAAGGTTGGTATGAACTTCCGTCACGTTACCAGTGATGAGGAGTGGAATTTCATTTGCATATCTCTTATCAGGAATCTATGAGGAAGTTTTTCCTTGC
>CADBMK010000139.1 GCA_902795785.1 uncultured Bacteroidia bacterium
CTCCCCTTTACAGCGCCGGGCAGATAATCGGTAAAATCGACACCGTTACCCAAATGATTCCGGTGGAGAAAGTGATCATAGGATGGAGTCTTGACAAGGGCATTTACAAGGAGGTGGGAGAATATCTCCACTCCAGGAACATCCAGATGCTCTACTGGCTGCCTGTGTTTGCCGAGACTGAAGAAGTCTGCCAGAGCGTTCCGTCAGTGGACCTGTGGGGCAAGGAACCTGCAAACTTCGACCTCACGGCGGGAGAAGGTTTCCGCTTCAACTGTCCTTCCAGCAAGGACAATGCGGCAGGCGTCATTGCCATATATGACAATTACCTCTCCGACTGCGGATTTGACGGAGTGTTCATAGACAGGATTCGAACCCAGTCTTTCGTAGGAGGACTGAGCGGAGTTCTAAGCTGCGGCTGCGGGGGCTGCGCACAACTTTTCAAGGAAGAGGGCGTGAACCTTGAGGATGTCAGGAAGGCCCTGGAGGAAAAGGGAGACTCATTCTTCTCGGTGAGCGGATATGACCCTAAAGAGGGTTTCCTCTTCACAGACCCTCTTGCCGGGGCATTCATCAAGGCCAAGGGACATATCGTAAGCAACGGAGTGGCAGCAGTGGCAGACAGCCTCAGGAGCCGCGGATTGATTGTGGGAATGGACCTCTTTGCCCCTTTCATGGCGCCGTTCGTCGGCCAGGACTATGAGATTCTCTCCGCCCATGCGGATTTCATCAAGCCGATGCTGTACCGCTGCACCAACGCTCCGGCCGGTATGGGATTCGAGTACGAGAGCCTTAAATCCACCCTTCCGGGAGCCGATGGATACCCTGACTTTGAGATGGACGTACGCTTCCTGGAAAGCCAGCTTGAAGCGATGTCAGAAAGCGCCTGCCCGGTTTATCCCGGTCTTGAAATCAATTACCGCAAGGATATCGCTCCAACCACTCCTGAATATGTAAAGGAGTCCCTTGATGCAATCATGAAGCACGGCGGCGCCGGGGCAGTCCTCTCCTGGAACATAATGGAAGCGCCCCTGGAGAACATCCCGGGTAAAAACTAAGGCAGGATATGCAATCACTGCAAATCCTGCCCATTCCTAAAAAATCTATGACAAACAGTAAATAGTTTGTGGTTAGTTAGCTAATAAAAAGCATCTCGCGATACTTAGGAAGCGGCCACATTTTGTTGTCGACCAGTTCCTCAAGTTTGTCGATCGGCCTGCGGAGTGCAGGGAAGCTCTCGGCTATCTCGTGATAAGCCAGGGCTTTTTCATATCCGTCTTCAATCTTGTTGGCTGCCTTGCGCGCTTCTTTCATTTCAGTAGCCTTGGTGGTAACGTCAGTTATGAGGGCGCTTATCTTCTCCAGGAGCCTGAGCTCGGTGGCGCAGGTATCAAGTCCTCCGTAGATTTCCTTAGTAAGGGAAACTTCCTTAAGGATCTTAGCCTTGTATTCAAGGGCGGCCGGGATAATATGGTTGAGAGCCATTCTGACCATTACCCTGGACTCGATCTGAACCTTCTTTACATAAGTGTCCCACTTAACCTCGTTACGGGCGATAAGGTCTTTTTCAGTATATACGCCCGTCTTGGTGAACATCTCCACTGAGGACGGCTTTGTGAACTCGCAGAACATCTTTGGAACGCTTGTCTCAACGTCGAGGCCACGCTTGATGGCTTCTTCCTTCCACTCCTCAGAGTAGCCGTTTCCGTCAAAGCATACGACGTCAATCACGCTCTTGATGATAGGCTTGAGGGCGTCCATGATGGCAACGTTTGTCTTCTTTCCCGCAGAAAGTTCCTTTTCAACGGCTGCCTTGAAGTCAGTGAGCTGCTCGGCAACGGCAGCGTTGAGAGTTGTCATGGCGCTGGCGCAGTTTGCGCAAGAACCAACGGCACGGAACTCAAAACGGTTTCCGGTGAAGGCGAACGGCGAAGTACGGTTACGGTCCGTGTTGTCCACGAAAATCTCAGGGATTTCAACAAGGCCGAGGCTCTTGCCCTTCTTGCCGGCAATCTCGATAGGAGTATCGGAAGGGACGGTAAGGAGTTTTCTGAGGACATCAGTCATCGTACGTCCGAGGAAGGCTGAAACGATTGCTGGTGGAGCCTCGTTTGCGCCGAGTCGGTATGCGTTGGTAGCGGTTGCGATGGAAGCCTTAAGCAGGGCGTTGTGCTTCTGAACGGCAGCGAGGACGTTTACGAAGAAGGTAACGAACTGGAGGTTACCCTTGGCATCCTTGCCAGGTGCGAGAAGCTGTGTTCCCTTGTCTGTTCCGAGTGACCAGTTGTTGTGCTTACCTGAACCGTTGACTCCGTCGAATGGTTTCTCGTGGAGGAGAACTACAAAGCCGTGCTTGCGGGCGATACTGTTCATAAGGTTCATGACAATCTGGTTCTGGTCGTTGGCAAGGTTGGTCTCACCGTAGATAGGAGCAAGCTCGAACTGGTTAGGAGCAACCTCGTTGTGACGGGTCTTGAGAGGAATTCCAAGACGGTGGCCGGCAACCTCAAGGTCACGCATGAAAGCGGCTACACGAGGAGGGATTGCTGCAAAATAGTGGTCGTCAAGCTGCTGGTTCTTAGAAGAGTTGTGGCCGAAAAGCGTACGGCCTGTAATCATAAGGTCAGTGCGGGCTGCATAAAGTGCCTCGTCAACGAGGAAGTACTCCTGCTCCCAGCCAAGGTAAGAATAAACCTTCTTCACGCCCGGGTCAAAGAGGCGGCAGATTGGAACTGCGGCGTCGCTGACTGCCTTGAGGGCACGCTTGAGAGGAGTCTTGTAGTCAAGGGCCTCACCTGTGTATGAGATGAAGACCGTAGGGATACAGAGAGTATCGTCAAGGATGAAGACAGGTGAAGTTGGATCCCATGCTGTATAACCGCGGGCCTCAAATGTAGCGCGGATTCCGCCGCTTGGGAATGATGATGCATCAGGCTCCTGCTGAACGAGGGCCTTGCCGTCGAAGGTTTCGATAACTCCGCCCTTTCCGTCATAATCAATGAGAGAATCGTGCTTTTCTGCAGTTCCTTCAGTCAAAGGCTGGAACCAGTGAGTCACATGGGTAACGCCATGTTCCATGGCCCATTCCTTCATTCCGCGGGCTACTCCGTCGGCAGCCTTGCGGTCAAGCGGTTTACCGCCGTCGATGCAATCGAGAAGAGCCTTAAGGGTTGCTGCGTCGAGGTATTTGCTCATTTTCTTGTGGTCAAATACCAGTTCTCCGAAATAATCGGATGTTTTGCCTGCAGGTACCTCTGCCGGCACAGCCTTCTTTTCAAAAGACTCTCTTACCAAATCAAATCTGTCCATAAGTATAAATATTAAGGTTTAATTAACTGCAACAAAAAAGGCCAGTCCCAAAGGACCGGCCTTAAATTTCTATGTAAAAATGGTTTATTTCATCTGTGTCATACGACCGGAGATACACACAAGAAAACCCTCAGAGCCTGCTGCTGCTGGTTCTGATTATTCTGAGAATTCTGGTTATTCCTGTTATATGTAAATCCGTTAAGACACATATTCGTTCTTGATTTCATCTGCAAGTTAGTAAGAAATTTTAATAACACAATAGATTTTTAAATTATTTTACAAAGTTTTTCTTATTTGCTTGATTCACAGTCATTTATTATATTGCAGAATCAAATCTAAACTAACCATTATTAATACCTTTTCATTATGGCAACAAACA
>CADBMK010000140.1 GCA_902795785.1 uncultured Bacteroidia bacterium
AGCGGAGTCTTAAGATCAAAGAGTTCCACCCTGAAGACCTTGTTCTTCTCCTCAGCGGCAGGGCCAAGTTTAAGGAAATCCAGCACCTCCACCACATCCTCCGCGAGGTTGAAATCCAGTCCCGATGACTCGGCAATCTCAGCGATGCCTACCTTCCCGGACGCAGAATGCGCCACTCCCGGAGCAATGAAGAAGGCATCTCCCTTCTTCACAGGAATCCTGTGCATATACTTCTTGAGGTCTCCCTTTCCGGCCGCCTCATATACATCAGCAGACTTGACATCCTTCTCAAAGCCGATATAGACGGCCGCATCCGCACCCGCCTCTGTCACATACCAGTATTTGGCCTTTCCAAGGGCGTCATACCTCTGCTCGGCAATCTTGTCGTCCGGGCAGACAAGCACCGGGAAATCTCCCTTCACGTCCATCATCCTCATCATCGTAGGAAACTGACGTCCGTAATAGCCGAACGCATTCTCCCCCGTTAGACGGTCCATGAACATGTCCATAACCTCGCTGATGGAATTACCCCCAAGCCAGCCGTTGTCCACCGTGGAATCAACGTAACCAAGGTCTCCAAACACTATTGTATCTTCGCCCCACGCCTGATTCACAGCCGTAGGAACGAACTTCATCGGATAAAGTTTCTTTTCTTCACTCATAATATTACAAATGTACTAAAACATCTTTTTAGTTAAATAATTATATTTGGCCCCGAAATACAATTCTCATGCTCAAAAAAATATCGATCATTCTGGCCGCCGTGCTTATGGCCGCCGCAGCCTGTCTTTACGCACAGACAAAGACAGCACCGTTCAAACTCCCCAAAGTAGAGAATTTCCTTCCTGAACCTCCTGCAGCCGGAACGGACGAATTCCTTCTGGATTCAGTGATGTACGAAAAGGGAAAGGCCCTCAGGGATACCCCGCGCGGAGAAGTGGCAAAAGCCGACGCAACCATCTCAGTTGCATACTATATGGAAAGGTTCGGCGCAGTAATGGCGCATCCAATTAATCCAAAGGATAATCCCGCCCTGGCCAAATACATGAAACTGTCTTATCGCAGTGCCAGGGAAAGCATCGTCAACGCCAAAAGCCATTTTCACAGGATGAGGCCGTATCAGCACTTTCATCAGCAGAGCCTCATTCCTGAACACGAAAACGAGAACGACTTCTCATCATACCCTTCAGGCCATTCCGTAAGGGCATGGGCGCTTGCCCTTGCCCTGATAAACGTGGACCCGGACCACCAGGAAGAGATTCTTAAGACAGCCTACGAGATGTGCATGAGCCGCGTCATAGCAGGTTACCATTACAAAAGCGATATTGACGCCGCCATTATGGCAGCCAGCGCAGCCTACGCAAGACTCAGTACAAGAAAAGAATTCCGCAAACTGCAGGATGCTGCAATCGCGGAATTCAACAATCACAAATAAACTGTTTTATCAGCCTGTTTTACCTGCTTACCACCAGGTCTGAAGTACAGGTCATGTACCAGTCTGTCATCTCCTCGTGGTTAGCGCCCCACTGTGAGAAATATGGGTAAGCCGTAATGATTGAATGAGCCTCCCTAGGCCACTTCCATGAAGCCGGAACGCAGATCATGTTAGGAACTCTGCCGGAATCAGGAGAAGCAATCACCGAAGTGCCCGCAACGCTCTGCGTCTTGATGGTGAAACCTCCCATATCGGTAGAACTCATAGTGAAATCCGCTCCAACCGTAACCTCAATAGACTCGGCCGTCATATTGTAAGTGGTAGTATTGATTCTGTCAAGGGCGCCCTTGTTGTCGTAGATATCGGTTCCGAACATCTCGTGGATTTCCTTTCCAATCTGCTGGCCGTTGAACTGGATGTATGACCTGAGCGTACCGCCGGCTGCAAGTGGCTGTACGGTGGCCTTGTCACTGCCGCAAACATGGGAAATCTGAAGTACCACGTCGTTGAAATCATAATCGGATGACATACCCAGGTCTTCGCAGGCAAGAATCCATGAATAAGGTTCTTCCGTGCGCTGACAAGGAGCAGCCTTGCCTGCCGAACCGACCACAAAGACCATATCGTTGTAGTCAAAGTCCATATCATCCTCAAAACAGATAAATGCGTATCCGCCCTCTTCCCTGTAAAGCACGTGGCTTACGCCGTCGTCATTCAAAGAGGCCACGGAATAATAAGTCTTTGCATTTGTGGCGTAATCTCCCCAGCCAGGGTATGCCTCAACATAGAAGCCATAGGTAGCGCCTATATTGTTCTGAATGATGATGCTCTTTGAGCGGCGGTTTTCTCCGTAATAAAGGCCAGTCTTTACAGGCGTCTGCCAGTCATTCGGATGCCAGACATCACTGAACTGAATGAAGTTCTCGCTCATATAATCCCCGTCAGCGTTGTTGAGATAGAACGGAACCTTCACCATCTGTCCGCCGTCGTAATAGAACACGCCGAAGGTGTTGGTGGAGATGGTCTGGAAATGAACAGGATTCAGGACTATGCTGCTGGTAATGCCGAAATCGAACGCCGCGCCATACCAGAAAGTCTTCTCAGCAAGGCAGCTGATATCCATATAAGTCTGATAAGAATCGTTCCTGCTTACCGTGAATCCGGAATTCGAGCCGGTATATACGGTGCTGACGCCTACAGAAGGCTTGGAGAACGTAACAGTACCGCCGAGATCCACTGTCTTGATCTCGTCCGTGTCCGTATTGACCACGATGACGCTCTTCACATCCCTGGCAACGTCAAATGTAAAAGACTTTGTACCGCTGAATGAAGGATAACTTGCAGCAAGTTTCATCCCAGCGCCGTCACCTGCGAAGATCTGAACGGGAGCGGCCTCCGGCATAGTCACAGTAACTGTGGCAGAAGAAGCCTCGTTCCAGGTCTGCTCATCATCAACGGAAATTGTAAGTTTAACGAAAGTCTCGTCCTGAGTCTCAATTTTAATCTTGTCCGTACATGATACAGACAGTGAAAAAACGGATGCAGCCACCACGGCTGACTTAATAATCCTTTTCATAGTTGCTAATAATTTAAACCCTATCACAAATAATAATCAAAAGAGCCGGATACCGATTCCGGCAAATGCAACTTTTGCAATAATTAGTGTAACTGATTGCAATTTATTTAAAATATCCGTATCTTCAAAACGTTTTAATAAAAAAACGCTCCGAAAACTAACCATCTAATCATAACAAAAATATGAAAACTTACCAAACATCCGCAATCCGCAACGTGGTGCTTCTAGGAAGTACTCGTTGCGGCAAGACGACTCTCGCTGACGCCATGCTTTTTGAAGGCAAGGTAGTAGACAGAAAAGGCGCCTTTGACGAAGGACAGACGATTACCGCCACGCCTTACTACACCGAGTTCATGGACACGAAGTTCAACATCATCGACACTCCGGGTTCTGACGATTTCGTAGGCGGCGCTGTTTCAGCTTTCAAGGTAAGCGAAACCGGAATCCTCATCGTCAATGCAGCCCAGGGCGTCGAAGTCGGCACCCAGATTTACGAACGATACGCTGTTGACTACAAGGTTCCGCTCATACTCGGAATCAACCAGCTCGACACCGAGAAGGCAGATTGGGAAGACACTCTGGCCGGACTCAGGAAAGCATTCGGAAACAAACCTATCATAGTACAGTTCCCTGTCAATCCAGGCCCGTCATTCGACGGCTTCATCGACGTTCTGAAGATGAAGTATTACCATTTCACCGACGACCAGGGAACACGTGAAGACCTAGAGATTCCTGACAACCTCAGGCAGACAGCCGAAGACCTCCGCCAGGAACTCATTGAAAGGGCAGCCGAGAATGATGACACCCTTATGGAAACATTCTTCGACAAGGGAGAACTTGACGAGGATGAAATCCGCAAGGGACTCGGAATCGGAATCAGAAAGGGTGAAACCTATCCGATATTCTGCCTTTCAGGAAAGAAATCAATCGGAGTGAAACGACTCATGGAATTCACTCTGCGAGTTGCTCCGTCGCCTTCAGAGAGAATCGCTTCAACAAGGGACGGAAAGACCCTCGAATGCAAGGCCGACGGCCCGGCAGCACTGTTCATCTATAAGACTGCGGTTGAGCAGCACCTCGGCGAGGTGGCATACTTCAAGGTTATGTCCGGAAAGATTACGGAAGGAATGGACCTCGAGAACGCCGCAAACCTGTCAAAGGAGAGGATAAGCTCCCTTTACGCAGTTGCCGGCAAACAGAAGAACAAGGTTACCGAGATGGTGGCCGGAGACACCGGCTGTACTGTGAAACTCAAAGCAGGAAAGACGGACATCACCCTTTCTGAACCAGGCTCAGGCATTGAAGTGGAGCACATAAAATGGCCTAAGTACCGCTTCCGCTGCGCCATCAAGGCAAAGGATCCCCATGAGGAGGAGAAACTCGGAGACGCACTTCAGAAATGCACGGCCGAGGACCCTACCATCATAGTGGAATACATCAAGGACCTCAAGCAGACCATCCTCAAGGGACAGGGCGAGCAGCATATCAACAACCTAAGAAACCGTCTCGAGAACGAGTTCAAGGTCAGCGTGGACATCACCGCACCAAGAATCTCTTACCGCGAGACCATCACCAAGGTTGCAACCGCCACCTACCGCCACAAAAAGCAGTCAGGAGGTGCAGGCCAGTTTGGAGAAGTCAGTATGCTGATTGCCCCTTACGTTGAAGGCGAGCCTGAGCAGAACAAATTCAAGATTGACGGAAAGGAAGTCACCTTCAACATCAAGGGCAAGGAGAGTTTCGACCTTGCGTGGGGCGGCAAACTGATGTTCTACAACTGCGTTGTGGGCGGAGCCATCGACGCCAGATTCATGCCTGCAATCCTAAAAGGTATAATGGACAAGATGAACGAAGGTCCTCTTACCGGATCACTCGCCCGCGACATCAAGGTCTATGTATATGACGGAAAGATGCACACCGTTGACTCCAACGAAATCTCATTCATCCTGGCAGCCCGCAATGCTTTCAAGGAAGCATTCAGGAACGCCGGTCCAAAGATTATGGAGCCTATATATGACATAGAAATCCTTACGCCGGAAGAATATATGGGAGCATGTATGTCAGACCTTCAGAACAGAAGGGCCATCATCGAGGGAATGGGAACAGAAAGAGGCTTCTCTGTACTCAAAGCAAAGGCTCCTCTGGCTGAAATGTACCGCTACTCAACAACGCTTAGCACCCTGACATCGGGAAGCGCAACATTCACAATGGAATACAACGGGCACCAGACGGTTCCTGCTGAAATCCAGGAGAAACTCTTAAAGGCTTACGCAGAAACAGAGACCGAAGAAGAATAGCAATAATGAGTTCCATTAAGATTACCGTAATGCACACGGGGCATATCCATATATACCCCAAGAGGCTTCAGGACGGTTATTCTTTCTACAAGGCATTCGGAATAACCACATCCAAAGAAGACTGGGTCTGGCTTCCGGTTTCCTCATACCTCATAGAGCACCCTAAAGGGAACATTCTGTTTGACACAGGGTGGGGGCGTTCAATAAGTCCTAATGGAGTCTTCGACGGGACTGCCCAGATAAAGGCTTTCGCATCCACCCTGCTGTACAAACTCAATCAGGGTTATGTAGAACTCGGAAAGACTGCCAAGGAGCAACTTGATAAGAAGGGTATCAAACCCGAAGATATAGACTATGTAATTCTCTCACATCTGGACTGTGACCACACCCAAGGCCTCAAAGACCTAGCGGGTGTCAAGAACGTCCTCGTGTCAAGGGAGGAGTATTCCTTCTCCAGGAGAATCAATCTGATAAACCAGATCAGATACCACTCAAGGTGGATCAGAGGAATGCCTGTCAGATTCTTTGACTGGAACTGTAGCGGCGGGCCTTTCCACAAGTCCTACGACCTGTTCGGAGACAACAGCATCCAGCTGATCAGCTTGCCTGGGCACAGCCCGGGGCACCTTGGAATCAAGATCAAGGATAGAGCCGGAAAATATGTCCTGCTCTATGGAGACGCTGCGCATAACTCAAGGTCATGGCAACTAGCCCAGCCTACAGGCATCATCGTGGACCGTAAGAAACAGATTGAAACGCTCAAGTGGATCAGGGAAGAAAGCATCAACCCGTACTGCATTGAGTCCATAGGCAATCACGATCCTGACGTTCATCCGCATGTCATAAATCTATAATGATTATATTTGCCGAAATTATTTCGGCAAATGTTCTACGTCAGCGAGAGAATGACCCAGGCGCCTGAAAGTTTCAGCACGCCCCTTCAGGAAAATATCTACAAGGCTTTAATCAGCCTCCGAATCCCCTTTGAGAGGGTCGATACAGACCCGGGCATCACAATGGAAGACTGCCTGAACATCAACGAGGGAATCGGAGGCCGTATTGTAAAGACCGTATTCCTCTGCAACCGGCAGCAGACCAAGTTCTACGTCTATGCCACAAGGGCGGATAAACCTTTCGTTACCAAGGACTTTGGCGCAGCCCTGGGCATTCCCAGAGTATCATTTGCGCCGGAAGACCTGCTCCGGGACATAGCAGGAGTCCAGCACGGAGCCACCACCATCCTCTGTGCCGTAATGGATACGGACAGGGACGTCACCTTCGTTATTGACAGGGAACTTACTGAGGCGGACACCTACTGCTGCACCGACGGCACCGCAACCTGCTTCATAAAAATTTCAACGGCAGACCTTCTGGAGAGATTCTTCCCGGCGGTCGGCAAACAGCCCGTTATCATCTAAATGGCATACGCAGGAGAAATAATATCGCTCATTGTGGCGGCGATGTGGACTGTCAACGCCATCGTCACTGACTTTGCGGTGAAACGCCAGCCGGTTCAGGTGGTCAATGTCTGGAGGATGATCATGACCATCCTGCTGTCCTGCGGGGCGGCATTCCTCTTCACAGGATCATCTCTGCTTCAATATGCCGACGCCTCAGCCTGGCTCTGGCTCTTTGTATCAGGAATCATCGGCTATTCATTCGGAGACTTCTGTCTTCTGAACAGTTACAGATATATAGGTCCGCGTTTCGGGCAGCTGTTTATGACGCTGGCTCCGATGTCGGCGGCCTTTGCGGCGTGGATTCTTCTTGGGCAGAGGCTGAATCTGCACACCCTCGCCGCAATGCTTGTCACCCTCTCGGGCATTGCCATTACCATTCTCGGAAGGGGCAAGGGCCATTCCGTCAAACTGGAACTTCCTTTCAAGGGAGTTCTCTTCGGAATCGGAGCGGGAATAGGTCAGGGCTTCGGCCTTGTATTCTCTAAAATAGGTATGGACCATTTCGTTGCCGGTATTCCGGAGGGGATGATCAGTTCCGTAGGTTTCATCTATCCTTTTTCCGCCAATGTAATCAGATGCATTGGAGGGCTTCTCGGACTGGTCCTTCTTCTTTTCCTGACCGGCAACCCGTCAGACTTTCCCAAATCTGTCTCAGACCGCAGGGGAATGCTTCTCATCCTCATTGCCGTAATCCTCGGGCCGGCGGCAGGAGTGGCAGGATCCCTGATTGCCATCAACTATGTAGATGCAGGCATAGCCTCAACCCTGATGGCCACCACGCCAATAATGATACTCCTTCCGGCGTACTTCATTTTCCACCAGAAGGTATCATTCAAATCTATTGTAGGAGCTGTTGTCGCCGTAATCGGCGTGTCGATGTTCTTTTAAGCCTCGCTGGCAACGCCAAGGGCCACATCCATCATCTTGGTGAATCCCGTCTGACGTTCCTGAGCGGAAGTCTCAACGTTTTCCACCATACTGTCACTGATTGTAAGGATCGTAAGAGCCTTCTTTCCTTCCCTTGCAGCTATGCCGTAAAGGGCGCTGGTCTCCATCTCCTTGCAGAGGACACCCATCTTGGCCCATATCTTCCAGCTGGCTGATTCATCATAGAATACGTCAGAAGAGAAGACATTGCCCACATAATGCTTATATCCGAAGCCCTTGCACTTCTCAACGGCAGCAGTCAGAAGATCATAACTTGCTATAGGAGCGAAGGCTCCAGGAAGACCCATGCTGTCAAGATAGTGGGAATCCGTGCAGGCGCCCTGGGCAAAAACAAGGTCTCCAATCTTGACGTCAGCCTGCATTGCGCCGGCCGTGCCAGTCCTGATGATTGTCTTCACGCCATAAAACCTGTAAAGTTCGGTAACATACACAGACATGGAAGGAATACCGATTCCATGTCCCATTATACTGATGCGCTTACCGCCAAATGTCCCGGTAAAGCCCAACATATTCCTTACACTGTTGAACTGTACGACATCCTTCAGATAAGTGTCAGCCATGAATTTGGCGCGAAGCGGATCGCCCGCCATAATAACTGTCTCGGCAATTTCGCCGAGTTTAGCTTCTATATGAGGTGTTGCCATAACTGTGATTTTTTCTAAAGATACAAAAAAGCCTAGAATGCGAACCTGTATCCGGCCCTGATCGTGCCCTGCATTCCGAGACCGGTCTCAAAGAAACCCCTGTGCTTCTCTCCTCCGAACTCCACGCCTGCCGGAGTGACCTGGAAAGCCACCCAGACATCGCTGTCAGACGGATGATAGGTTCCGTCTTTGTCATAGTATTCGCCAATGTTTACGAAGCAGGAGCCTACCGCAACCTTTGAATAAAGGCAGAAATGAGGTGTACGGATCCAGCGTCCCTTTACCGCAGGCATGACTGACACGTAAACGCTGTGTCTGGTCTCGCCAAGATCGTACTCGTGGCTTGAGTAATTATATTGTTCGAAAGCATAGCGGCAGGTCTCCACGGATGCCTCCCCTCCTACGCCGAACATAGGATGCAGATACCTGAAATAAGAAAGGGTGAATGCTCCGGAAAAATCCAGGTCACGGTAGTTAACCGTACCAAGGGTAATGAAAGTCCCGAAAAATGCCGTTGCTGCATGGGCTATTTCCGGAACCGTAATGATTCCGTAAGAGACATTGAACTCATTCTTATAATTGTCAAACGTTTCCTTTTCAACTGAAGTTTCCTGTGCAAAAGCTGCGCTTCCTGAAAGGCACATAAAAGCTGCAGCCACAATAATAAGTTTCCTCATTTACAAATTAGGTATATTTCAATCAAAGGTAGAAAAAAACAGCGTCAAAGCAATTAAATAATCCACTTCCCCACCTTAGGTATTCTCTGCACAAGGACGCAGAAAAGGGCTACTCCCATGAATGTAATCAGTGAAGAAGCAAGAATCTGGACCGGAGTTGTCCAGATGCCAAAGGCGCCTTC
>CADBMK010000141.1 GCA_902795785.1 uncultured Bacteroidia bacterium
AGGCTCCGGTGCTGGCTTTGGTTCCGGCTTAGGCTCTGGTTTCGGAGTCGGTTTTGCCTCCGGTTTTGGCTCCGGTTTAGGGGCAGGCTGAGGCTCCGTCTTTGTGGCAGGAACGTTTGTCATTCCGTTAAGGAAACTGAGCTTCATCAGAGTGAACTCAATGTGAAGACGCGGATTCAGACTTGCCTTGTAGCCGCTTTCGCAGGCCATCGTTATCTCAAGCGCGTTGTATATGAACTGTAGTGAACAGCGTGAAGCCTGCTCACGGTATCTCTCCTTGATTGAGTCAGGGAGTTCCAGAAGGGAGTCCAGACCGTCGGTCTTGGCAACGGCAAGGTCTCTGAGGTGTGAACTCAGTGACGAGATGAAATGTATTGCGTTGAATCCCTTGGAAAGGACTTCATCGAATTTCAGCAGGGCTGTCTTGTGGTCGCCGGCAAGGAAGGCGTCCACGAGGGAGAAGGTGTACTCGTAGTCGAGGACGTTGAGGTTGCGGATGACGTCCTGGTATCTGATGTCGGTGCCGCAGAATGCAACTGTCTGGTCAAAGATGGTGAGGGCGTCGCGCATCGCTCCGTCAGCCTTCTGGGCTATGATGTGGAGTGATTCGTCGTCTATGGTGATGCTCTCCTTTGCCGCTATGTCCTTGAGGTTGCGTACGATGTCAGGAATGCTGATCCTGTTGAAATCGTAGGTCTGGCAGCGGGACAGGATGGTAGGAAGGATTTTGTGCTTCTCTGTTGTGGCAAGGATGAAAATGGCGTGTGCAGGCGGTTCCTCAAGGGTTTTGAGGAAGGCGTTGAACGCATTGGTAGTGAGCATGTGGACCTCGTCTATGATATAGACGCTGTATTTTCCCACCTGAGGCGGAATCTGAACCTGGTCCATAAGGTTCTTGATGTCTTCTACGCCGTTGTTTGAGGCGGCGTCAAGCTCGTGGATACAGTAGGAGCGCCCTTCCTTGAAAGAAAGGCAGGACTCGCACTCTCCGCACGGCTCCATGTCCGCAGACGGGTTGGAGCAGTTGATTGCCTTTGCAAAGATTCGGGCCGTGGTGGTCTTGCCCACTCCTCTCGGTCCGCAGAAAAGGTAAGCGTGCGCAAGCTGTCCCCTGAGAATCGAGTTCTTCAGCGTCCTTGCGATATTGTCCTGTCCGATAAGCGTTTCAAACGAATCCGGACGGTATTTTCTTGCTGATACTATATATTCCGCCATAGAATACAAATGTACGGAATTATTTTAATTATTACTTGACTTTGCGGCGGACGATATTCAGTCCGTGCCGGGTTGGGAGAATGACGGATTCCACCCTGTCGTCGGCGGCTATCATACGGTTGAAACTGTCTATTCCCACGGTCTGCTTGTCCTGGGGCATAGGGTCCTCATAGACTTTTCCGTCCCAGAGGACGTCGTCGGCCACAATGACCGCGCCGGGGGCGAGTTTGTCAAAGAAGAGATTGTAGTAGTCACAGTATTCTCTCTTGTTGGCGTCCAGATAGACAAAGTCGTAGGTCCTGTCAAGGGCCTTCAGGGTCTGTTTTGCATCTCCTATGTGCAGGGTGATCCTGTCGGAAACGCCGGCCCTTTCCCAGCCTTCGCGGATGATGTCCTCGAGCTCGTCGTTGATTTCAAGGGTGTCCACATGGCCTTCGCCTTCCGGGAGGGCGGATGCCAGACAGACTGCGGAGTATCCGGTGAATGTCCCTATTTCAAGTATGTTCCTGGCTCCGGACATCTGGGCCAGCATCTTGAGGAACTGGCCCTGGTTTGCTCCCGAGAGCATTCTTGGGTAATTTGTGCGGATGTTGGTCTGCTTCTGGATCCAGGCGAGAGCCTCGCTCTGAGGCGTCGAGTTCTCGCGGATATATTTCTCTTCCGGAGTTTCCATGGTCTATAGATAAACTAGCTTTGAAAGCTTTTCTTTTGCGAACACCTGCCGGGCTACCTCCTGAAGAAACTCAGGGGTGAGGCTTTCCAGGGATTTGCGGTTCTGCTCGTCCGAGGCCACGTGACCGAAGGCCTGCATGCTCTTTGCCATAGAGAGGCACTGGGTCTCGCCGTTGTCGGAACTTACCGCAAGCTGCCCCAGAATCTGCTTTTTGGCGGCCTTTAGAAAGGCAGGGGAGAAAGGCCTGGAGCACATCCTGTCCAGAACTTTGTCCACCTCGGCAAGGCATTTGTCCATATTCTCCCTGTCACAGCCGAGGCTGATGGCCATTACCCCTATGTCCGAATACTGGGTGTAGGTGCATTCAACCCCGTAAACCCAGCCGTTCTTTTCTCTGAGCACCTTGTTCAGAAGGGAGTTGGACGCCGGCCCTGCCAGTATGTTGGAGAGGAGGACCACCGCCAGCCTTTCCTGCTCCTGATAGAGGGAAGGCGCCGGACCGCCGATGACAGCGTTGGCCTCGTGGTTGCGCTTGTCCTTGACCGTCCTGAAGAGGATGGCTTCCGGCTTTGCCGGGTCAGGAACGCGCTTGTCTGCCTGAGGCTGTTTGCCGAAGTATTTTGCGGCAAGCCTCTCGGCAGTTGAGGCGAGTTTCTTCTCGTCTATGTCGGCAACTACTGAGAAGACCATCCTTCCGGGCTTGAAGTTGTCTGAAACGAAGGCCTTCAGCTCGTTGCTTGTGATTTTTCTGATTGATGCGGCCGTTCCCAGGATGGAGCGTCCGAGAGGCTGGCCCTCGAAGAGGGTCTCCTCGAATTTGTCAAAGATATCGTCCGAAGGGCTGTCCTTGTAAGAGTTGATTTCGTCGATGACCACTCCGCGCTCGATATTGATCTGATCTTTCGGGAAGGTGGCGCTGGTGGCAATCTCGAAGAGAAGGTCGGCGGCCTTGTAGAGGTCTTCCTTCAGTACGGTGGTATGGAGGACGATTTCTTCCTTGGTGGTGTAGGCGTTAAGCTCTCCTCCGAGCCGGTCCAGATAGCTGTTGATGACGGCGGAGCTCTTCTTAAGCGTGCCCTTGAAAAGGGTGTGCTCGGTGAAGTGGGCGATTCCGTTGTGGAAAACGCCCTCGCTTCTGGTGCCGCATTTTATGCTGAGCGCGCAGTATGCAACTGCGTTACCGCTCTTCTTGGCAGCGTATTTCAACCCGCAGGGTGCCTGGCCTGTAATCATGTCTAGCGGATGGCAGAGATAATCTTGATGTCCGAGAGAAGGAATCCAGGCGCGTTCTTGGCCGTGATCTTGTGCTTTTTGAAGTAGTAAAGATCATGGTTTTCCGCGTCTATGAGCATCTTGAAACAGTATGAGCCTTCCATTGAGTCTGACGGATAGACTATATAGGATACGATGGTGTTAGGCGTACCTTCGGTGAACTTCTTGTCAGCCTCGTCTTCGTCCTCGATGGTCATGCCCGGGCCGAATGATGCCTTCATGGTCATAGGGCCTACGCCAGGGCAGAGGTCGTCGGCTGAGAAGATGATGTCCTTGCTCTTTGATTTCGGCAGGGCTGTGTTGTAGAAAGTAAGTCCGGAATAGCCCTTGAAGTCGCTGCTCATAGCCTTTCTGGTGTAGTCCTGCATGATGTTGAGAAGGGCGCCAAGGAATACGCTCTCCCTTCCGGATGCGTCCGAGGTGGACTTGTATGGGATTGAAATTACCTCGAACATATCCGAGATACTCTTCTCCGAGCCCTCTCCGCCCTTTACGAGGGTGAGGAAGTCGATTCCCGGAGCGCTTTCCTTCTTGAACTGCCCCTGGACGGTGAGGAGGAAGTAATAATCCGTTGAGGATTTAATCTTGTTGAATTCCTCGAGGGTGCAGAATTCGTAAGGTGAAAGTGACCATACGGCCTTAACTTCAGCCTTGAGGGCTGCGTTGTCTATGTCTGAGCCACTGAGGACCACCTTTGTGGTCTTGGTCTCGAAGTCGCTGAGTCTTGCTTTTTTGGTTGTAATCTTCATCTGCGCGTCGGCGGGGAGGATGAAGAGGAGTGATGCGGCTGCAGCCGCGATGAATCCGATAAATCTTTTCATAATCTTAAACTGTTACATAGTCCCGGACATTCTGAGCCGAGATTTCGTTGTCTCCGAGGATAAGCAGGCGCTCCACCACGTTGCGGAGCTCTCGGATGTTGCCCGGCCAGCTCTTTTCCTGAAGCAGTTTGACGGCCTCGGGACTGAATGGCCTTACTGGCTTGCCGGCTTCTTCTGAGATGACCTTGCTGAAATGACTTATTAGCAGTGGAATATCCGTCTTTCTCTCGTCCAGGCTTGGAACCTTGATGACGATGACGCTGAGTCGGTGATAGAGGTCTTCACGGAAGTTCCCCAGTTCAATCTCTTTTCTAAGGTCCTTGTTGGTGGCGGCGAGAACCCTTACGTCCACGTCAATGTCCTTGTCGCTGCCGACTCTTGAGAGTTTCCTCTCCTGGAGGACGCGCAGGACCTTGGCCTGGGCTGCAAGTGACATGTCTCCGATTTCGTCCAGGAAGAGAGTTCCGCCGTCGGCCTGCTCGAACTTGCCCTTGTGCTGCTTGATGGCAGAGGTGAAGGCTCCCTTCTCATGACCGAAAAGCTCGCTTTCGATGAGTTCCGACGGAATGGC
>CADBMK010000142.1 GCA_902795785.1 uncultured Bacteroidia bacterium
CTGGACGGAAAGATAGCGACATCCGACGGGGACTCCAGATGGGTGACCTCGGAGGCCTCCCGCGAGCAGGTGCACAGGCTTAGAGGTATCCACAGCGGAATCTGCGTGGGTCAGGGTACGGTCAAGGCCGATGACCCGATGCTGGATTGCCGTCTGGACGGATTCAAAAATCCCGTGCGCATCCTGCCGGACAGCAGGGCGTCCCTCCCGCTTGGCAGCCGCATTGCAAAATCGGCGGGCAGTATCCGAACCATCCTTGCGCATACCGATGCGGCTGAGGCCGCTAAACTGGAGAGCCTCAGGGCTATTGGAGTGGAGACCCTATCCTGCAAAGGAAAGAATGGGAGCGTTGACCTTAAAGATATGCTCCTTAGACTCGGTGAAATGCGCATCGATTCCATTCTCCTGGAAGGCGGGGAGGAACTTAACGGAAGTTTTGTCCGTGAGGGCCTCGTGGACGAGTTCTACGTTTTCGTGGCGCCGAAGATCCTGGGCGGAAGGAATGCCAAAACGGCCGTTGGAGGCGAGGGCTTTCCTAAAATGGCCGGAGCCCTGAACCTTGAAATCGAGTCTGTGAGCCAATTCGGTCCGGACCTTTTGATACACGGATTTCCAAAATGCAAGTAGGAAAAGCAAGTAGGATATGTTTACAGGAATAATAGAAGAAACTGGCACAATAAGCTCACGCAGTACCCGAACCTCTCTATGTATCGAGGCCGGAAAGGTGCTGGAAGGTACAGTTATCGGGGACAGCATAGCCGTGAACGGAGTATGCCTGACGGTTACAGGCGTGTCTGCACGCACGTTTACGGCTGACGTCATGCCGGAAACAGTGCGCCGCACGTCCCTTTCCAGGCTTCGCCCCGGCTCAAAGGTCAACCTTGAGCGTGCGATGAGCCCTTCCGGACGCTTCGGCGGCCATATCGTCTCCGGGCATGTTGACGGATGCGGTACTGTGGAGTCAGTGGTGAAGGACGGCATCGCACAAGTCGTGACCATATCGCTGGATGAGCGTCTGTTGAAATACATTGCGGAGAAAGGATCAGTGACGCTTGACGGCGTCAGCCTTACGGTGGTGTCCGTCAGTGACCGCGCCTTTTCCGTATCGCTCATTCCCCAGACCCGCGCCATGACCACCCTGGGAGGACTTACGACAGGCGCCCCGGTCAATGTGGAGGTCGATATCCTTGCCAGATACACAGAGCGCCTTCTTTCTGCAGGCGCGTCAGTTAAAGAAGAACCAAAAGATAATAAAGGCGGCCTTTCGCTGGAATGGCTGGCCGCAAACGGATTTTAGTATGAAATATACACTTTCTACCATTGAAGAAGCCCTTGAAGAACTCAGACAGGGACATTTGATAGTGGTCATTGACGATCCTGACCGCGAGAACGAAGGAGACCTTATCTGCGCCGCCCGCTTCGCAACCACCGAAAACATCAATTTCATGGCCACATACGGCAAAGGTCTTATCTGTATGCCGATGAGCGAGGCCTACACCACCAAACTCGACCTGGAGCAGATGGTGAGCTACAATACGGACAACCACCACACGGCCTTCACCGTCTCCATCGATCATGTCACCACCACCACCGGCATTTCCGCCGTGGAGCGTTCCGTGACGGCGATGAAATGCGTCGATCCCGATGCCGTTCCGTCAGACTTCCGCCGCCCGGGACATATGTTTCCGCTTAAAGCACGTAAGGGAGGCGTGCTAGTACGTGCCGGCCATACCGAGGCCACCGTTGACCTTATGAGGCTGGCCGGTCTGGAGGAATGCGGCCTCTGCTGTGAGATTATGGGTGATGACGGAACTATGATGCGTACACCGCAGCTTGTGGACTTCGCATCCAGGTTCGGGCTAAAGGTAATTTCGATAGCAGACCTTATCCGCTATCGACGTGGCCACGAGAAGACGGTTGACTGCGTCACAGTGGCCGACCTTCCTACCAAGTTTGGTCATTTCAAGGCCTACGGCTATGTGAGCAGGATTTCAGGCGAGCATCATATTGCCCTTGTCAAGGGTGACGTGACCACTCCTGAACCGGTGCTCTGCCGCGTTCATTCGGAGTGCCTTACGGGAGACGTCTTCGGTTCCCTCCGATGTGATTGCGGTGAGCAGCTTGAAGTGGCGCTTAGGCGTATAGAGGAGGCCGGACGAGGCATTCTCCTGTATCTCCGCCAGGAAGGACGCGGCATCGGCCTTATCAATAAACTCCGTGCTTACAAGCTTCAGGAGGAGGGTATGGACACGGTTGAGGCTAACGTGGCCCTTGGATTTGCTCCGGACCTTCGTGAGTACGGTACGGGTGCGGCCATCCTTGCGGATCTGGGCGCAAAGCAGCTGGTTCTGATGACCAATAATCCTGAGAAGATCAGCGGTCTTGACGGCTATGGCATTGAAATCGTGCGCCGCGAGCCTATCGAGATTAAGAGCAACGATATCAACTACCGTTATCTCCGTACAAAATGCAGCAAGATGGGGCACCTGCTTCATCTGGACACTAAAGACAATCAATAAATAAACCGATAATACAATGAAAACAATCGAAGGAAAACTGATTGCAACTGGTATCAAGGTGGGTATCGTTGCTTCCCGTTTCAATGAATTCATTACAAGCAAACTGCTTGCAGGGGCAGAGGATTCTTTCCTCCGCCATGGCGGCAATTCCGATGACCTTGACGTGGCCTGGGTTCCGGGTGCGTTTGAGATTCCTCTCATAGCCGGTAAGATGGCCGCTTCCAAGAAGTACGACGCCATCGTATGCGTAGGCGCGGTTATTCGCGGCAGCACCCCTCATTTTGACATGGTAGCCAATGAGTCTGTAAAGGGAATCGCCCACGTTGGAATGGAGAACGGACTTCCGGTTATCTACGGAGTCCTCACCACCGACTCAATCGAGCAGGCCATCGAGCGCGCCGGCACCAAGGCTGGTAACAAGGGCTTCGATGCCATGACAACAGCCATCGAGATGGTTAATCTTGCTTCTCAGCTCTAATTCTGGGAAAAGTGTTATTTTAGCGTGAGGCCGCAGCCCGCAAGGACCGCAAAGATAAAGGTGCTTATTACCAAAAGCGGAAGCAGCGGGTCCATGGAGCGGCCTTCACGCGTCCATACGCCCTTAAGGTGTATGACGTACAGAGGCAGCGTGATGACGAAACCCCATCGGTACCAGGCTGCATCCGTATTATTTATGGCCGTATGCGCGGCCATAAGCGCCCAGCCGAGGCAGATCAGTGCGGTCTGATAAACCCGCGCGCGTCGTGCTCCGAGTTTTATCGCTACGGTAGTGCGTGTGGCGGCGTCGGTTATCATGTCACGTATGTTGTTGACATTGAGTACTCCTACGCTGAAACAGCCTATGGCGCATCCTGGAAGGAAAGAGGCTTCGAGAAGGGCCTTGATTCCAACTTCGTGTCCGCAGATGTAGCAGGTGCCGCAGCAGGATACGACTCCGAAGAAGATGAATACGAAGATGTCGCCGAGACCGCGGTAACCGTATGGATTCTTGCCAAGGGTATAGTGCATTGCTGCCCAGATGGCCGAGGCTCCAAGCAGGATGAAAAGGACCGGCTCAACGTCAAGAAGGGTGCCGAAGGAAACGGCTATCATTGCAAGCCCGCTTAGGCAGCAGCATATCGCTGTGCAGGCGATGAGCCTTTTCATCTGTGAAATGGTCATGTTCCCGTCCTGAAGGGAATAATGTATGCCCTGTCGTTCGGCGGTGTCAGTTCCGTGCAGGGTATCGCCCAGTTCGTTACTGAGGTTGGACAGGATTTGAAGGAGCATGGTGGTCAGAAGTACAGTAACCACCGGCCACAGGGCCACATCCGTGACTGAAGCGGCCGCGAACACGCCCATGATAGACCCGGCCAGGGACAGTGGAAGTGTCCTCAGGCGCATGGATTTCAAGCAAGCTTTAATTGTCATTACCTTTAGCTTTAGGGTAATGGCAAAGATACTACTAAGAATACTAAACTAAATATGAAAAGAAGGCAATTATTCCTGATTCTCTTTTTCTCCCTGACCTGCTTCATCCTGAGCAGAGAAGCTTTTGCGGGAGGAGTTGAAGACCGTTACACTAAACGTGAGGTCTATATTCCAATGCGTGACAGCGTGCGTCTGCACACGGCAGTGTACGAGCCAGTGGGGACGGCCCCGGGCCCGATTATCCTGATACGTACTCCTTACGGTGTGGCCCCTTATGGCGAAGGGTTCGCGCGCAGTTTGGACACGTGGATGAGAATGTATGTGTCCAACGGTTATGTGATTGTGTTCCAGAGTGTCCGCGGAACCTATCTCAGTGAAGGAGTTTTTGAGAACATCCGGCCTCTGAAGCCGGAAAATGCTCCGTGGGAACAGACGGACGAGGCCACGGATACGTATGATACGGTTGAGTGGCTCCTTGCTAATACCAGGTCAAACGGCAAAGTGGGTGTGAAGGGTGTTTCGTACCCCGGGTTCTATGCGATGCTGGCCGGGTTGTGCGGACATCCCGCTATAAAGGCCGTATCGCCTCAGGCTCCGGTGACCAACTGGTGGATAGGGGACGATATCCATCATAACGGAGTGTGGATGCTGGATTC
>CADBMK010000143.1 GCA_902795785.1 uncultured Bacteroidia bacterium
AGATAATTGTAATCTGATGAACGGAGGAAGCCGTATCCGTCAGGCATGATTTCGAGAACGCCTGTGGCCTCTACAGTCTTCTCAAATTCAATCTTTGGCTGTTTCTGAGGCTGCTGATCCTGTGCCTGATCGGCATTCTGATTCTGCTGCTTCTGGTTCTGCTGAGGCTTCTGAGACTGTTTCTGACGATGGTGGAAGCCTTTCTGGCTGATATCACCGTCAAGGTCATTGAATAAGGCCTGAATGAAATCTCCGCCGCTCTGTGGCTTTGGTGCTGCAGGAGTCTCCATCTGCGCAGTTTCCGCTGCCGGCTGTTCAGGAGTCTCGGCCTGCTTAGGCTTTCTGCCAGGTTTTCTTCCCGGCTTGCGCGGCTCTTTCTTGGCCTGCTTTGCCGGCTCTTCCTGAGGTGCCTCTGCCGCCTTCTCTACAGGCTGCTCAGCCTTGGCCGGCTTAGCCTGCTTCTCTTCTTTCTCCGGCTTTGGAGCGGCTGCTTCCTCTTTTCTAGGACGGCCTCTCTTTCTCTTTACAGGAGTCTGAAGCGGAGCCTTGAGGGACTCGATCTTAGCCTCTTCATCAAGGATGGCGAAGCCAAGCTGCTCCTCGTTCATTTTCTTTGTGTTTTTGATATTAAGGCTTTTTGCTAACTCTACAAGCTGTTCCTGCGTCATAGCATTAAGCTCTAAAAGACTGTGTGTCATAAATTATTTGATTGTGTTAAATGGTCAGCCGAAGGACTGAATTTAACCGTGATTCCGGTTTTGATTTATGCAAATATAATAATTTTTTCATTATCAATGCATAACAACAAAAAAAAGACCGGCAGAAATCGTGCCGGTCTTTAATCTTATAGGGGAAAAATGTTAATACTCGTCCCAGGACTTGATTTTGAGGTCATCCATCTTCATAGAGCAGAATCCCCTGATGAATGATGTGGCCAGACGGGCGTTAGTAAAGAGCGGAATGTTGAAATCCACTGCCGCACGTCTAATCTGATAACCGTTGTCAAGCTCAGTGTCAGTGAAGTTCTTAGGGATATTGATTACCATGTCAACTTCCTTGTTCTGAATCATTTCCAGAGCCGTCTTAAACTTACCCTTGAAGTTAGGGTTGTCCTTCTCGCTTGGCCAGAGAACCTTTGTACAAGGAATGCTGTTTTCAACCAGGTATTTGTATGTTCCTCCGGTTGCGAAGAGTTCGTAATTGTTCTGGGCAAGAAGGCGGCAGGCGTTGAGCATATCGGCCTTCTCCAGAGGGTCACCGGTTGAAAGAAGGATTCTCTTCTCAGGGATGTTGGTTCCAATTGAAATGATTGACTTGAGGATGGCCTCGTTAAAATCGTCGCCAAGACATCCAACTTCACCGGTAGAGGACATATCCACGCCGAGCATAGGATCGGCCTCCTGAAGTCTTGCGAAGCTGAACTGTGACGACTTGATACCGACATAGTCAAGGTCGAATGCACTCTTCTGAGGCGCAGCCGGATGGAGTCCGAGCATAACCTTGGTGGCAAGTTCAATAAGGTTGATCTTAAGCACCTTGGATACGAACGGGAAGCTTCGTGAAGCGCGGAGGTTACACTCGATAACCTTGATTGAGTTCTCCTTTGCCAGGAACTGGATGTTGAAAGGTCCTGAGATGTTGAGAGCGGCTGCAATCTGACGTGCTATCTTCTTGATCTTCCTTGCAGACTCTACGTAGAGTTTCTGTGGAGGGAACTGGTCGGTGGCGTCACCTGAGTGTACGCCGGCGTACTCGATGTGCTCAGAGATTGCGTATGCAATTACCTCTCCCTCATCGGCCACTGCATCGAATTCAATCTCCTTACATCTGGTCATGAACTTGGAGATGACAACCGGATGCTCCTGTGAGACTTCGGCAGCGAGGACAAGGAATTTGCGGAGCTGTTCCTCGTCGTAGCAAACGTTCATCGCAGCGCCTGAAAGGACGTATGACGGACGGACGAGTACAGGGAATCCAACCTTGGCGATAAACTTGTCCACATCTTCGAGTGTGGTAAGCTCGCTCCATTCAGGCTGGTCGATACCGAGTGTATCTACGATGCTTGAGAACTTGTGGCGGTCTTCGGCCTTGTCGATGTCATCGGCAGAGGTTCCGAGGATAGGAACGCCGTTCTTCTGGAGTTTGAGCGCCAGGTTGTTAGGAATCTGACCACCCACTGATACAACCACTCCGTGAGGAGTTTCGAGGTCATAGATATCCATTACCCTCTCGAAGGTAAGCTCGTCGAAGTAGAGCCTGTCACACATATCGTAGTCGGTGGATACGGTCTCAGGGTTGTAGTTGATGAGGACTCCCCTGTAGCCGTGGCGCTGGATTTCCTGGAGACAGGTTACCGAACACCAGTCAAACTCTACCGAACTACCGATTCTGTATGCTCCTGAGCCGAGGACGATGACTGATTTGCCGTCCTGCTCGTAATTGATGTCGTTCTTGGTTCCGTTGTATGTCAGGTACAGATAGTTCGTCTGCGCAGGGAATTCGGCAGCGAGGGTATCTATCTGCTTCACTACAGGAAGGATTCCGAGTTCCTTTCTTCGTGCGCGTACCAGAGCCTGGTTAGCGAAGGCGGTAACATCGGACTTCTTGTAGATGAATTTCTGTATCTGATGGTCTGAGAAGCCCTGCTGCTTGGCGAGTCTGAGGAGTTCCGCAGGAACGTCCTTGATATCGCTGTACTCCGCGAGGGCCTTGTTGGTGATGACGATGTTCTCGAGTTTTCCGAG
>CADBMK010000144.1 GCA_902795785.1 uncultured Bacteroidia bacterium
AAAGAAGCGGATGCCTGTTAAACCAACGGACTAAAGATTTCAAGCGAGGAAGTCAGAGATGGCTTTGATGTCATCCTTGGCAAAACTCTTCTGCTCTCCTGAAGCGAGGTTCTTGATGTTCACCACGCCGGCCTGCATTTCGGTCTCACCGTTGATGGAAAGGAACGGAATGGATTTTCTTTCGGCATAGTCGAACTGCTTCTTGAGCTTTGATGAATCAGGGTAAACCTCAACTGCGATTCCTGCATCACGAAGGGACTTCGCAATCGGCAGGACATAGAGAAGTTCTGCCTGACCCATGTTTGCAAGGAGGATTTTTGTTGATGATCGAAGATCCTTAGGGAACTTGTCGAGCCCCTTGAGGACGTCATAGATACGGTCGGCTCCGAATGAGATGCCGACGCCTGACATGTCAGGAAGGCCGAAGATTCCTGTGAGGTTGTCGTAACGGCCACCTCCACAGATACTTCCGATTGGGAAATCGAGGGCTTTAACCTCGAAGATGGCTCCGGTGTAGTAATTAAGTCCACGTGCAAGGGAGAGGTCTATCTCCACCTGGGTGGCCACGCCGGCAGCCGCAATGAATCCGAAGAGTTCCTCAAGCTCGTCGAGACCCTTGAGGCCGGTTTCGGAAACAAGGCCTGAAGCGCTGCCTCCGTTCATAAGGCTGCGCATCGAGGCAATCTTTTCGGCTGTTGTGCCGGAAAGCTGGAGAATCTGCTCTATGACAGCAATGGCGCCGTCAGTGAGTCCCTTCTCCTTCATCTCGGCCTTTACATTGTCCAGGCCGATCTTATCGAGTTTGTCGATAGCGACAGTAATGTCCACGACTTTATCCGGGAAGCCGCAGATTTCTGCGAATCCGGTGAGAACCTTGCGGTTGTTGATCTTAAGAAGCACCCTGACGTCAAGAAGTCGGAAAACCTTGTCCACAATCTGGACGAGCTCGAGTTCATTCACCTGGCTCTTGCTGCCGATAACATCGACATCGCACTGATAGAACTCACGGTAACGGCCCTTCTGAGGACGGTCAGCACGCCAGACAGGCTGGATCTGGAATCTCTTGAAAGGGAATGAAATCTCATTCTGATGCTGTACGACGTATCTTGCGAAAGGCACGGTCAGGTCATAGCGGAGACCTTTCTCGCAGACCTTGAGCGAGAGAGCCTTGCTGTTGTAGCCGTCCGGCGTTCCCTCAACCTTATACTCGTCGTAGTTGATACCAGAAAACGCGTCACCCGAATTGAGGATTCTGAAGAGGAGTTTGTCACCTTCATCACCATACTTTCCGAGCAGGGTAGAGAGGTTCTCCTGGGCAGGAGTCTCAATCTGCTGGTATCCGAAAGTGCGGAAAACGCTCTTGATAGTTTCAAAAATATAGTTTCTCTCGGCCATTTCCTGCTGACCGAAATCTCTTGTTCCCTTTGGTATTGACGGTTTCTGTGCCATTTATTAACTTATAATTAAGATGACAAAGGTAGCACATTTTTATATTTTAAGTAATTTTGTGTTCAACCAATTAAACAATACAATGAAAGAATTCGTCAGAACAACGCTGGCCGTAATGGCCGGGCTCTTCCTGATGGGAATAATCGGGTTTTTCTTCTTTATCGCCATCATAGGAGGCCTGTCGATGGCAAGCACACAGAGAGCCCCTATCCCAAAACACGGTATTCTAAGGATAGATATGGCCGACTTCAACCTTGGAGAACAGGGCCAGAGCACGGACGTTATCAGTTCCATCCAGGGCGGGACCAAGGAGACCATCGGTCTCTGGGACGCAATCAAGTCAATTGAAAAGGCGCAGGACGATCCCGCAATCGAATACATCTATCTCAAAACGGACGGCTCCTCAACTGGCATTGCCACAAAAGAAGAGTTCAGGCAGGCCCTCAGCCGCTTCCGCAGCAGCGGCAAGGCGGTTATCGCCTATGTCGAGAACCCTACCTGCGGCTCATTCTACCTGTCCAGCGTTGCCGACAAGGTCTATATGACTTCATCACACGGCATAAGCGCAATGATGACCGGAGTCAGCAGCCAGCTCGTTTTCCTCAAGGACATCCTTGACAAACTCGGAGTAAACGTACAGCTCATCCGTCACGGCAAGTACAAGTCAGCCGGCGAGATGTTCACAAAAAGCGCAAGCAGCCCGGAGAATCTGGAACAGAACCAGGTCATGGTGGACGGCATCTGGAATCACATCTGCCAGGTAACCGCCGAAAGCCGTGGTATCTCTGCCGAAGCATATAATGACATGGTGGACAACCTTTGTCTGAACCTTCCGGAAGACTTTCTTGCCAACAGGCTCGTTGACGAACTCGTCACCCGCGACCAGCTCAAGGAAAGGCTCACGGCCCTTGCCGTAGCGGACAAGTTCGAGGACATCAAGTTCATACAGTTCACAGACTACGTTGCCGCTGTCAAGGCAAATGCAGTCAAGACCCCGGCCAAGAGCATTGCCATCATTTACGCAAACGGAGAGATTGTCGACGGCGATTATGACCTCCAGAAAGTGGCCGGAGACTACTTCGCAGAACAGGTTGCCGCAGCCCGCGCAGACTCAAGCGTCAAGGCCGTGGTTCTCCGCGTGAATTCTCCAGGCGGAAGCGTTCTCGCATCGGAGAAAATCAAGAAAGAGATTGACCTTCTCCAGAAAGACAAACCTGTCATAGCATCATACGGAGCCCTTGCCGCATCAGGCGGATACTGGATTTCCAACGGCTGTGACAAAATCTTCAGCGATGCAACCACGCTTACCGGCTCGATAGGAGTATTCGGAATGATCCCAGACTTCAGCAAGACAGCCAAGGACCTTCTCCACGTAGGCATACAGGCCGTAAATTCCAACAAGCACAGCGATATGTTCAGCCTGATGCGTCCGTTCGACGCTGCCGAGACAGCCTATATGCAGAGAAGCATTGAGGACATCTACGCCCACTTCGTGGGCATGGTTGCAGACGGCCGCGGACTCTCCCCTGATTACGTGGATTCAATAGCGCAGGGCCGCGTATGGGTTGGTTCAGACGCCCTGAACCTGAAGCTCGTCGATGAAATCGGTGGCCTTCAGGACGCAGTTCTCTATGCAGCCTCAGCCGCAGGGGACAGCAACCCGGACAACTTCAACATCAAGTCATTCCCTGCAGAAAAGACGATGATTGAAAATATAATCGAGATGTTCTCTAATATGAAAAACGACAAGACAATCTTCGCCGGCACTCCGTTCGAGAGCATCGAAAAGACGGTTACAAGCTGGAAGGGCAACTGGAAGAAGAACAAGAAAGACGTCTTCTTTGCAAGAATGCCTTACGAGACCATTATTATGTAAGGGAAATCCTTAAAACCGAAACGGTTCCGGAATTCACTTTATAGGAATCATCAATCCGCTGTCCCACAAGGACGGCGGATTTTTCTTCATCCCTGCGCTTAATGACCACGGCATGGCGTTTATCCTCGATACTGAACTTCAGATCCACAAACAGGTCACTGAGTTTCTTTCTGCCACGCATTCCAAGAGGGACCATCCAGTCTCCGTCACGCCACCCCCTGGCCTCGAACGGGAATTTCAGGCGCGAGGCATCGACAATAAGAACGCCCGGAGCCTGCTTAGGGCTTGTATTCCCGGACCAGGGCAGCACCTCCACACGGAAACGGGTACCACACACCTCGTACTCCCCTTCTCCTTCTATCATAAGGCTCTGAGTAAAGTCAGCCTCGTTCCTACAGGCAAAGACAATGGATCTGGCTGTAGTGTAAGCCCTGCAGGAAGAAGAAAAGAACTGATGTCCTGAAAGTGTTGTCCCCTCCTCCAGAAGCCTGGCCATATCATCCACCGAAGCGGCACAGAAGCCCAGGGGCTCTGCAATCCTGAAGAGGATGTACTGCCAATGAGGCTGGGCCCGAAGCAAGTCAATATCTACCGTAGGATACTGACCATTAAAGGTGCAGACCTTCTCCGATGCGGCCGTAAAATAATCTTCCGCGATGGAATCCACTTCGCGGAAGATTTCCATATTCCTGCCGAAAGTCTGAAGGAAAGAAGGATTAATCTCCTCGAAAAGAGGAAAGACCTGATTGCGGATCTTGTTGCGCTTATAGATGCTGTCAGCGTTGGTCCGGTCCTCCCTGTGTCCGGTTTCAAGGAAAGAAAGGATTTCCTTCCTTGAGAATTCAAGAAGCGGACGAAGAAGAGTCACTCCACCCTGAACGGGGACTGAGGACTTGGGAGCCATTCCGCAGAGCCCCCTGCTGCCCGTTCCACGAAGCAGGTTCAGGACCAGGGTTTCCGCATTGTCATTCAGATTATGCGCAACGCAGACGGCTTCAAAACCTTCCCCAAGGCAGAGTTCATTGAACCAGGCGTAACGCAGTTCCCTTGCCGCCATCTCTATGCTGATGCCTTTATCCTCAGCATAAGCCTCAGTATCAAAGCGTCTGGAGAAGAAACGTACTCCGTGATCTTCGGCCCAGGCCCTCACGAAGGCCTCGTCTGCGTCACTTTCCTCCCCTCTCAGGGAGAAATTGCAATGCGCCACGGCAAAGCGCGGAGAAAGAGCGGAGGCAGAGAACAGTTGCGCAAGGCACATTGAATCAGCCCCGCCGCTCACCGCTAACAAAAACTGACGGGACGAGTCATTTGCGACCAGTCCTGTCAGTCTGTGTAATATGGTATCAAACCGCCTCTGCATAGTGCGGAAGGCTATTTCTTTGCCGTAAACGTGTAGGTGAAACCAAGAGCGAACGACTCCTTGAACTGGAGACCGATTCTCTTGTCATTAGAGTACACCGTATCATCATAGATAAGGTTGGTGATGATGGTGGCGGTGAAATACTTGGCGAGTTTCCAGTCAAACCTGTTATCCCAGTTCACACGGAGGTTCTGAGGATGCTTCAGGTAGTTGGAGAAGAGCACCAGCTGGGTGGTGTAATTGAAATTGTCGTTGACGGTGAACTTGGAGTCAATCTTGAGCTGGGCACCAAGTTCGAAACGGGCTGCCTTGTAGGTGCCGTCGTCCTTCAACTTCATTGAATATGTCTTCCTGAGGGCCTGGTCGTCAGCAGCCACGATCACGAAACCGCCGGTAACAGGAGAAAGGCTGGCAGTGAACCACGCAGCCGGCTTCCAGTCAATACCGAAGGCGATATTGGTGTAGGCAGGAGACATAAGGTCCGACTTCTTCACGCGGGCGTCTTTCCAGGCATTGCGCTGGTCGGCCTTGCTGAGGGCCTCGACCGATGAAGCAGACGGGTCGTATTTAGCGATAATCTCCGAACTAGGAGTCTTGTACTCGTAACCCGTTGCAAACTGGCTCTTGAAATCAAAGTTTGCAGAGAAATAGAACTTGTTCTCAATCTGATAAGCCCACTTGCTCTCAAAATAGATTCGGTCCGTATTCTTCTGCAGGAGAGGCTTGGATGCGGCGTAAAGGAAGCCGTAATCCAGCTGAAGACGGTTGTTCCAGGACATATCCTTGACGTCTCTGTTGAACCAGGACACGCCCTTTTTGTAGTTGGCGTTTGCATCGATATACGCAGCAAGCGTAACGGTATTGTCTCCACCGGCAGCCCAGTTGTTGAATGACATCTGACCGAAGTTGATGTTGGTAAGCAAAGACTTGGTCCAGTAATTAGGCTTGGCTTCCGGGGTTTCGGCCTTAGGCGCATCTGCGATGGCCTGGGCAGCTGCAGCGGCGGCGTCCTGCGCATTCTGTGCGAACGCTGAAGACGCTGTCAGGATTGCTGCGGCAAGAGTCAATAACTTTTTCATATCGAACAGGGTTTTAGTATGAAATGGCAAATACTACGCGCTTGTGTGAAGGCTTTCCGGAGAAGATATCCTTACCTTCCTCCTCACAGACAAAGCTGTCCACAGGGATACACCTGATTGTGGCCTTGGTGGCGTCCTTGATTGCCTGCTCGGTCTCGGCTGTGCCGTCCCAATGACAGAGAAGGAACTTGCCGGTGCCGATCTTGGCCTTGAACTCCTCCCAGTCGTCGCATTTCTCCACGTTCTGGGCGCGGAAGTCGAAGGCTTTCTGGTAAATTGTCTTCTGGATATCGTCCAGCAGGCCCTCAATCTTATTCTCGATGCCTTCAAGAGGCATTGTTTCCTTTGTAAGGGTATCACGGCGGGCAACCTCAACGGTACCGTTCTGAAGGTCACGAGGTCCCATTGCAAAGCGTACAGGAACGCCCTTGAGCTCCCACTCGGCAAACTTGAAGCCCGGGCGGAGGGTGTCACGGTCATCAATCTTCACGCTGTGACCCTTGGCCTCGAGGTTCTTCTTAAGCTCATACATCTTGTCCAGGATTGCGTTATGCTCCTCGTCAGTCTTGTAGATAGGAACCATCACTACCTGGATAGGAGCGATTGCCGGAGGAAGAACCAGACCGTTATCGTCTCCGTGGGCCATGATAAGGGCGCCCATAAGACGGGTTGACACGCCCCAGGATGTAGCCCATACATACTCCTGTTGACCCTCCTTATTGGTGAAGGTAACGTCGAATGACTTGGCGAAGTTCTGACCGAGGAAGTGCGATGTACCAGCCTGAAGGGCCTTTCCATCCTGCATCATCGCCTCAATCGTAAGAGTGTCGATGGCACCTGCGAAGCGCTCGTTAGGGCTCTTGTGTCCGATGATTACAGGAAGAGCCATCACATTGCGGGCGAAGTCCGCATATACGTGAACCATCTCGTTTGCCTTTGCTTCAGCTTCAGCTGCGGTTGCATGGGCGGTATGGCCCTCCTGCCAGAGGAACTCGGCTGTACGGAGGAAGAGACGTGTCCTCATCTCCCAGCGAACGACATTGCACCACTGGTTGCAGAGGATTGGAAGGTCACGCCATGATGTGATCCAGTTCTTGTAAGTGTTCCAGATGATGGTCTCTGAGGTAGGGCGGACAATGAGTTCCTCCTCAAGTTTTGCAGAAGGATCCACAACCACTCCGTTACCATTAGGATCATTCATAAGTCTGTGGTGGGTAACTACTGCGCATTCCTTTGCGAAGCCCGCAACATGCTCAGCCTCACGGCTGAAGAAACTCTTCGGAATGAAGAGAGGAAAATATGCGTTCTGCACGCCAGTCTTCTTGAATGCATCGTCGAGGACTCTCTGCATCTTTTCCCAGATTGCATAACCGTACGGCTTGATAACCATACATCCCCTGACCGCCGACTGCTCGGCAAGGTCCGCTTTCACCACGAGATCATTGTACCACTGAGAATAATTCTCAGACCTTTTGGTAACCTCTTTTGCCATCTTAATTTGATATTTGTTGAATATATTATTACCTTTAACCCAAATCGCATCAAAAATTGTTCATGCGGAAGAAGCCGCAGGACAGTATTAAGGATGCGACTGACAAAGATACAAATTATTAATTTTAAATCTAATGAAAACTTCCATCAAAGCCCTTGGCTTAATGACAGCTGCAATTCTTGCAGTTTCCTGCGGCTCATCGGCGCAATACGCGTCGGCCCAGAGATTCCAGGACGGAGCATACGCGACTGATGGGACAACCACCAACAACGTCAGCTACGCCACTGGTGAAGAATCTGATTTGATTCAAAGGACACAGGCCTCAGACAATTCATTCCGTCCGAGCATAAACACATCCAAGAAGCTGACTTTCGCAAAGGAGGTGACGACCTACACCCCTGAATACGAGCCGGAGTACTCAACATTCTGGGATTTGTACTGGTACACACGCCCGTACAATTACTACAGGATGCCATACTACAGCTATTATTGGAGTCGTCCTTACTACAGTTATTATTGGAACCGCCCTTACTACAGTTACTATTGGGGTTATCCATACTACAGCTACCGTTGGGATCCTTTCTACTATGACTGGTACTGGTACCGCCCTTACAGCAGCTATTACTGGTACTGGGATTCTTGGTGCTACGACCCTTGGTACTGGGACTCATGGTACTATTCTCCTTGGCGTCACCACCATCGTTACGACTCGTGGTATTATGACCACCATCATTACGGACACTCTTCACACGGTTATCACGACAGGGTTTACACCTCAAGATCCGGCGCAGGCATCCAGCACGGAGCTGTCAGCACGGGCCGCGGCGGAGCTTCATACTCCGGGTCATCTTACTCCGGAACATCTCGTTCAGGCTCAAACGGTTACGGCCGTGCAGCCGGATCAACAGCCACATCAAGGGTAAGCGGCTCATCTTCATCCAGATCAAGCAGTTACACCAAGGCTGGCAGCGTGAACACAACAACAAGAAGCGCAGGCACTGTCAGCAGGGCCGGAACATCACGTTCTTCAGGCACTTCATACAGACCTGCAACAACCAAGACCTATACATCATCTTCTTCAAGCAGCAGTTCATCAAGAAATTCATCAAGCAGTTCAAGAAGCTACAGCGGGTCTTCCAGCAGAAGCAGCTACAGCGGAAGTTCGTCAAGCAGCAGAAGCAGCTACAGCGGCGGATCATCTAGCCACAGCAGCTACAGCGGAGGTTCTTCAAGCAGCAGCCGAAGCGGCGGCTCTTCAAGCTACAGCGGTGGCGGAGCAAGCCACAGCGGAAGACATTAAAATCTAACACAATGAAAAAGACGATACTTACAATTTTCGCGTCAGTAATGCTTTCAGGCGCGGCAGGCGCCCAGAATCTTCAGGACGCATTTGACTTTACATATCACGATTATTACGGAACTGCACGAAGCATAGCCATGGGTAATGCCATGACTGCCATCGGCGGAGACCTTGGTTCAGTTACCATGAACCCTGCCGGCTCAGCCGTTTCAAAATTCTCTCAGTTCACAATCACACCGAATATCTCCATAGGAGGCACCAATTCCACATTCTACAGTGTTGCCGGAAGCCAGGCCAACTCTGAGAACGCAACCAGCAGGACCAGGTTTACCCTTCCGAACATAGGATTCACGGGATACTTTGACACAGGCTCGTCCTGGGGAGTCAAGGGCTGGAGCCTCGGTATGATCATCAACCAGACTCACAACCAGCTTGACGAGGTGTATGTACGCGGCGCCAACGCGGAGACTTCCCTTGCAGGATCTTTCGCAGCCGTTACGGAGAACAACGGAGCCACCACAAGCATCCTCTCAGGTGACAACGCCTATTACGGAAGTGCAGGCTGGAACGACATCCTCGGCTACCAGAGCGGAATGACATCCACATACGACGGCACCAACAACAAGTTCCTTGGCGTCACCGAGAAGAAGTTCGATGACGGGCAGGTAAGAATCTGCGGACCGCTGGAGCAGGCTTACGGAAGAACAACCCACGGCTCATCCAACGACATGCTGTTCAACTTCGGTATGAACATCAACGACAAGGTCTATCTGGGCGCCAACTTCGGAATCACCCTGAACGACCTCACAAACACCATTTACATCGACGAATACGCCCAGAATCCATCTGATTTCACTATCAATTACGATAACGGAGGAACCACTTGCTTCGACAACCTCAGGTACCGTTACAAATACAGTCAGTCAGCTTCCGGTGTATTCCTCAAGCTCGGCGCCATCGTCACACCTGTCAAAGGGCTTCGCTTCGGAGCTGCCATTCAGACTCCGACATCCCTTTACATCAAGGAAAGATGGAGATCATATGCTGAGACCAATTTCACCGATTCTTACTATAACAGTTGGGCCGAGACTCCTCAGGGCGAGTTCACCTACAGGCTCCGCTCTCCATTCAGAGCCAACGTGGGCGTAGCCTATAACGCAGGCGGAGTGGTCATGCTCAGCGCCGACTACGAGATCTGTGACTACAAGTCAATGAGGTTCAACGACGAGGACGGCAATCACCTGAGCTACTTCGACGGAGTAAACCGTGACATCAAGGACTACGCACGCGCTCAGCACCAGGCAAGATTCGGAGTGGAGGTCAAGCCGGTCCCTATGTTTGCGCTCAGAGCCGGATACACATTCCAGAACGCTCCTGAAAAGGTAATGGAGAACTACAACTACGTCAACGTGAAGAATCCTAAGCAGACCTTCTCGGCAGGCTGCGGATTCTCTTCAGACGGTTCCTTCTATACCGATTTCGCGGTCCGCTACATGGACCTCGGAAAGAAGTACTACCCAATGTACAACGACTACATTGACGATACTCCTTCACCTGAAATCCTTGCAAAGGGCTTCAGGCTGGATTTAACCTGGACAATCGGATTCAGATTCTAAATGAAGCTTTTCAGTACGGCATATTTTCCGCCGATACAGTATATAGCGGCAATTGCTGAAGGAATGACTCTCTCCCCCGAGAAGGTCATTCCTTCTGTTATTTACATTGACATTCACGAGCATTACAAGAAGCAGTCCTACCGCAACCGTGCGGTAATTGCCACGGCGGACGGCAGAATGAACCTCAACGTGCCTGTAATCCACGACGGCAACATCTTCGCCACCCCGGTGAAGGACATCCGCATCGACTGGTCCACGGACTGGCTGACAAGGACCGAGAGGGCCATTGACGCCGCCTATCACACCTCGGCCTATTACGACTATTACAGGGACGACCTGTTCAGCGTTCTCGAGAGAAAGAGGGAGTATCTCGTGGAGATGAATACGGACATCCTGCGCTTCTTCCTGGAAAAGACCGGAGTGGCTGCCGACATCCGCTATACGGAATCATATATCGAGACCGCAGACGAGGATTACAGGGAGGTCATCCATCCCAAGAGGAAGGACACAATCCTCAGGGACCTGGGACTGGAAAAGCCGTATTTCCAGGTTTTTGCCCAGAAACACGGCTTTATGGATAATCTGTCCATAATGGACCTTCTTTTCAATGAAGGGCCGGACTCGATTGTATTACTCTTCAAACTTGCTCTCGCCTGATCTGACAGGAACCACGATACCACGCTTTGAGTTGCGGATAAAGTCGATGATCATGTCACGCTCAGCGCTCTGAGGGAAGCCTGCTTCAACCTTTGCAATACCGTCTGAGATATTGAGTCCCTCGTAGAAGATGGTCTCATAGATATCCTTGATTGCACGGATGGTATCGTTCTCGAATCCACGGCGACGAAGACCCACGATATTCACGCCGCAGTATGCAAGAGGCTCGCGTGCGACGAGTGAATAAGGAGGTACGTCCTTGCGGATACGTGAGCCGCCGCCGATCATTGCGTGGCAACCGATCTTGGTAAACTGGTGAGCCATCGAGCCACCGCCAAGGATAGCCCAGTCACCTACCTCAGTCTCACCTGCAATACCAACGTAACTTACGAGGATACAGTGGTTACCCACAACGCAGTCGTGAGCCACGTGCACATAAGACATGATGAGGACGTTGTTTCCAATCTTAGTGACATACTTGCCGCTTGCCTTGGTTCCACGGTTGATGGTTGCGCACTCGCGGATAGTCACATTGTCTCCAATTTCCACGCGTGTCACCTCTCCCTCGAACTTGAGGTCCTGAGGAATTGCGGAGATAACAGCGCCAGGGAAGATTTCGCAGTTCTTGCCAATCTTGGCATACTGGAAAATAGTTGCGTGAGGATGGATCTTGGTGCCGTCACCAATCTCTACATCATCATCCACATATGCAAAAGGTCCGATTTCGACGTTGTCGCCGATGATGGCTTTAGGGCTGACGTGAGCCAATGGAGAAATCTTATTCATTGCTTCTAATCATTTTAGCGATGTTCGTATTGATAGTATGGCCAGGCTTGTATGCCACCACCTTGGCCTTGAGATAGCCTCCCGCAAGCCTGAGGTCTCCGATGAGGTCCAGGAGCTTGTGACGTCCGCACTCGTTAGGGAAACGGAGCACAAGGTTGCTGAGGTATCCGTCTTTTACCGAAAGCTTAGGGATGTTGAACAGAGTTGACATCCTGTCAAGCTGCTCTTCCGTAACAGGGTGCTCGACAATTACGATTGCGTTATCGACGTCACCGCCCTTGATAAGGTTGTTTGCGAAGAGGAATTCAATTTCATGGAAGAAAACGAAGGTGCGGCACACGCCGATTTCCTTCGCATAATCGATGTTAAGGTTCCATTCTGCTTTCTGCACTCCGAGAACCTTCGAGTTGAAATCCGCGGTAAGTTCGAAAGACGGCTCATCTGCAGGGATAACCCTTACCTCAGAACCTGTCTTCTCGTCTTTGATGACATATTCCTTATCAATTTCAACATATTTTCTTGGAGCGTTCTGGCTGACAAGTCCGTCAGGGCAGATGGCATCGATATACGGCTTGGCGCTGCCGTCAAGAATAGGAACTTCCACATTATTGAGTTCCACAACGGCATTGTCCACACCGAGACCGGTGAGGGCAGACATGATATGTTCAATGGTAGCGGCAGATACCTCTCCGTTTGAGATGGTAGTGCTTCTTGCCGTTGAAGAGACGTTCTCCGCGAGAGCGTCAACATATGCATCTTCGCCAAGGTCAACACGTTTGAATCTGATTCCGGTATTCTCCGGAGCCGGGCACACAACCATCTTCACAGGACGTCCTGTGTGGAGTCCCTTGCCCTCAAACGTGTAGCTTTTCTTTAAAGTCTGCTGGTTTTTCTGCATTGTTTACGGATTGAAATAGTCCGCAAAGATAGCAATTTTATTTTATATGCCTATTCGCCGTTCTTTTTGAAGACAGCGTAGCTCCTAAGATACTGTCTCATAGGCATTGACGGAGATCCAAGAAGTACCTGACCCTCCTGCTTTACATTGCCGATGACACCGCACTGCGCACCGATTGTAGTATGGTCGGCAATGGTGATATGGCCTGCAATACCCACCTGTCCGGCGATGATACAGTTCTTTCCGATCTTTGCAGATCCTGCGATACCGGTCTGAGCAGCCATCACGGTGTTGTCACCAATCTGCACGTTGTGACCGATCTGGCAGAGGTTGTCAATCTTCACGCCGTTTCCGATAATCGTGGACTCCATCTCCGAACGGTCGATGGTAGTACCGGCGCCGATTTCCACATTGTCGCCGATGATGACGTTTCCAAGATGCTCTATCTTTTCCCACGTTCCGTCAGGCTGTGGCGCGTTTCCGAATCCGTCGGATCCGATTACGGCGTTAGCGTGGATAATCACATTGTTGCCAATCTTCATTCCCGGATAGATAACCACTCCAGGATAAATAAGGCAATGGTCTCCGATCACTGTATCGTCTCCTACATAGACGTTCTCAAATATCTTAGTGTAGTCTCCTACCTTTGCGTGATGTCCAACGTATGAATGGCTTCCAAGATATACGCTCTTTCCAAACTTGGTGGTAAGGAACCAGGTTGAGCGGAAGCCTCTGTGACGGCCGCTTGTTCTCTTCGCAGTTGCAGCATACTTAAGAAGTTCAGCCACGGCAGTGTACGAATTCTCTACCCTGACCATTGTGCAGGATACAGGCTGTTTTGGCTCGAAGTCCTTGTTCACAAGGAGGATTGACGCCTTACAGGTATAGACATACTGCTCGTATTTAGGATTTGCGAAGAAGCAGAGCTTGCCCGGTTTTCCATGTTCAATCTTTGCGAATGACGTAATCTTTGCCTCAGGGTCACCATCTACGGTTCCCTTGAGTAACTTGGCAAGCTGTTTGGCTGTTAATTCCATATATAATTAGTTTTCAGTTCCAATTAATTTATTTTCGCAAAGATAACCACTTTAAATTTGTTTTGAAATTAATTGTTTTGAAAATAAAAATATATACCTTTGCACCCGCTTTAGAAGAAAAAGGGGGTGATTTAGAAAAATGATTATCGTTCCTATCAAAGAAGGAGAAAATATCGAGAGAGCTCTTAAGAAGTTCAAGAGAAAGTTCGAGAAGACCGGCGCAATCCGTGAGCTTCGCGACAGGAAGAACTTTGAGAAGCCATCTGTAAAGAAGCGCATCGCCAAGATGAAGGCTATCTACGTACAGCATCTCCAG
>CADBMK010000145.1 GCA_902795785.1 uncultured Bacteroidia bacterium
AGGGAAGAGGCTCGACTTAGCACGCTTTAAAGTGCATGGTATAGCGACAAAGTCTATACGGGCACTATTCTTTGTGCAAATATAGATTTATTTTTGGTATTGCAATAATCCAGCCTTTACTTACCCTTGATGAAATTAATGAGGAAATCCGCAAGGCGAGGAGGACAAGGTGATCCCAAGGATCCCATTAGTGTGTGAATTTGTCTGATTTATAATAAGTTAACCCTGTGTTTGCACTGTTATATATTGTATATATAATAGTGCATTTTATATATGTATGAAGTTAGTATGTAGGTGTTCCTATATTATTAGGGAAATGGTTTAACGAAATTGTTGTAGAAAAGAATATCTTTGTGTTTGTTTTAATTCTATCCTAATGAGAAAAACTATCATTTTATTGCTAATCATCTTATTCCCTTGTATGTGCTATTCTCAGCCCCGCATGAGGAAAATCAAAGTTAAAGATGATATCTACCTTCATAGTCAAACTGGCTTTGCGTTCCCAAAGGAAATAAATGGATTCAATAGAAAGGGTATCGTTTCTTTTGATAAAAAGAATGAGAATGTTGAGGCTAATTATGTGAATGGGTCAAAGAAAGTATCGCTAATTGTTTATCCGGCTCATGATGGATATGAAGATAGGCTGAGGCGTGAGTTTTTGATAACCCTTCAGTCAATAATGACATACGAAAACGTAGAAGGTCAGGACTTTCGTATTCAGTGTGTATCACACCAATCGGGGCAGCATCTTATTCATGGCCTTTCGGCAAAGTTTAATTTTAGGGGCCATGAATCATTGTTCAGTTTATACGAATGCGGACATTGGTGGATGAAATTTAGAATCACTGATGGTATTCAGCAAGAGTCCTCTCTCGATTCACTTGAAAGACGCCTCCGTGATTCTTTGAATCCGGAAGTTTTAATTAACAGTAAGCCTCTCAGTGATTCGGTTTCACTTTATTTTCAGAAATCAGCATTCCGTGACTCGTTGATGTTAGGTTGTGTCATGGGACAGGCTTATGCAAAACTTGACTGGATGAATAATAATTTGGATTCCCTTGAATTTCAGACCGGCATTCCAAGCTCATATCTGGATTATCATCTTGCTGGAATTGACGGCGCCTTGGAGTTTGCCCAGAAGCATCCAAATATGAAATCTTCTCCTGCTACCAATTCAATGCTTGATTTTATTATCGCGGTAAAGAAAGAAGGCTATCTTGAGGAGATGTTTGATGAGAATTATATGGGATGTCTTATAATGCCTGATAATCTTATCCTGGATACGAATGGATATCATAAGTGGCTAAAAGACCATCCCTTTAATAGAGATCTGTTAAGGGACAATGTTATCATATCAAATGAGTAATCATTATTTTCACCTCCCATATGGGAGGTTTTTTATGTCCTGTTTGATTATCCTTTAATTAATCCTAAATTTGTGTATATAGAACAACGAAATGAGAGAAACTATACAAAAATTCGGGAGAAGCCTTAGCGCAATGGTTATGCCTAATATTGGAGCATTCATCGCTTGGGGACTTATTACAGCGATGTTTATTCCTGGCGGGTGGCTCCCGAACGAGCATTTGGCAAAAATGGTATCGCCAATGCTCAAGTATCTTCTTCCTACATTGATAGCTTTTGCTGCAGGAAAGAATGTAAGCGGGTATAGAGGTGGTGTTGCCGGAGCGGTGGCTGCGATGGGCGTAATCATCGGAACGGATACTCCGATGTTCCTTGGAGCCATGCTTATGGGACCTCTTGCCGGATGGTGTGTCAAGAAGTTCGACAACCTAGTTAAGGGCAAGGTGGGAGCCGGATTCGAGATGCTGGTGGATAATTTCTCTCTGGGAATAATTGCAATGCTTCTTGCCATTGCGGGTTATCTTCTCATTGGCGGAGTTGTTGAAGGCCTGTCAAACGCCCTTGGTACAGGGGTGAACTGGATGTTGAGGCACAAGTTGAATCCTCTTCTTTCGTTGATTGTTGATCCTGCAAAGGTGCTCTTCCTGAATAATGCCGTGAATCACGGTATTATGACACCTCTGGGAATCCAGCAGGCTGCCGAGATGGGTCACTCAATGCTTTTCCTGGTGGATCCTAACCCGGGTCCTGGTCTTGGAATCCTTCTGGCATGCTGGGTATTTGGAAAGGGCATGACCAGGCAATCGGCTCCAGGCGCTGCCATAATCCAGATTTTCGGTGGAATTCACGAGATTTATTTCCCTTATGTGCTGGCTCGTCCGATATTGCTCCTTCCGGTCATTATCGGTAATGTGTGCGCTCTGTTTTTCTTTACTCTGACGGACTTCGGCCTTGTTGCCCCGGCCTCACCGGGAAGTTTGATTTCCATAATCCTGATGTCTCCGAAGGGAAGAGTCTTGGTTGGAATCCTGGGAGTGCTCATTTCTACTGCAATAACCTTTATACTTTCTATACCAATCATCAAGTCCCGTCCTGATTTCCAGGGAGAGAATGAGAATGCTCCTTCTGACGGGAATGGAAACCCTGTGAATCCTATTTCCGGGGTAATACGTAAGATTGTCTTTGCCTGTGACGCCGGTATGGGATCCAGCGCTTTGGGCGCAACCCGTTTCAAGGCCAGGCTGATGAAGAACGGACTTGGGGCTATAACCTGCGTGAACAGTGCGGTTGATTCTATCCCTGAGGATGCTGACATTGTGGTTTGCCAGAGCAATCTTGCGGGCAGGGTACATGGACACGAGGTGGTGAAAATCACTAATTTCATCACGGATCCGGCACTTGACTCGCTCTTAGAAAGATTGAAAAAAGGAGCAGAAACAGGAGCGGAAACAGAAGCAGAAAAAGAATCGGCGAAAGAAACGGAAAAGGTAATGGAAATTGAACCCGAAAGGGAGACGGGTGTTCTTAGGATTAAGAATATTCTTACCGGACTGCCTTCCGAGTCTAAGGGGGAGGCTATCCTGAGGGCAGGACATATGCTGGAGGCTTCGGGATATGTCGATCCAGGTTACGCTGAGTCTATGCTTGAAAGGGAAAAGATAGTATCCACATATATGGGAATGGGACTTGCCATCCCTCACGGAACATCTGAGACCAAGGCTTTGGTCAAAGAATCCGGAATAGTGGTGCTGCAGTATCCTGAAGGCGTGGATTTCGGAGATGAAAAGGCACGTCTTGTGATAGGAATAGCCGGAGTGGGAGACGCGCATCTTGAGATTCTGGCTAAGATAAGTTCTGCCCTTGATGACGAGGAGGTCCTTGAGAGACTCTCTGTTACGGGCAATCCAGAAGATATATTCAATACATTAAGATAATTAATACATTAAAATAATATGACCACTGAGAAAGTTGTTGTAATGGCTCCAAACGGACTTCACGCAAGGCCGGCAGGGGAGATTGTAAGAATTGCAAAGTCCTTTGCGGACTCTGCCGTAACGCTTACCTGCGGAGGAAAGACCGTAAAGGCCACAAGTATGCTCTCAATTCTTTCCCTCGGACTCAAGAAGGGAACCGAGGTTGAGGTCAGCGCCGATGGCGGTGACGAGGCTGGGGCTGTCAATGCCCTTGTTAACCTTATACAATCTGTGACCGAATGATAATCAAGTCGGGTGCGTCAATCTCTGGTTATGGCTCCGGAAAAGCATTCAGGCTTTGCCGGGGGAATGTGACCGGAACGCACGTAATGAGCATTGACGAGGCATTCGATGCTGAACGGGAAAGGCTTTCTGCCCTTTCCGGAGAGAGTGACATTTTCCAGGCGCATTTGGAAATTCTGGAGGATCCGATGCTCCGTGACTCTGTTGAGGAGCATATCTCCGGGGGAGAGAGCCCTCTGGAGGCTGTTGCTTCCGCCTGCAGTGAGATTGTGTCGATGTTCTCAACAATAGACGACGAGTATCTACGTGCCAGGGTGGATGACGTCAAGGATGTCTGCCGAAATCTTGAGTGCAGGCTGGCCGGAAAGTCATCCGGGGTGCTGGATATTCCTGATGGTGCTGTGGTGGTGGCGGATGAGGTATTCCCGTCCGATACGTCCAGAATGGACCTGTCAAAGGTGAGCGCCTTTGTCACCAGGAAGGGTAGCGTTACCAGCCACGTATGCATTATTGCGGGAGCCAGGGGAATCCCTGTGGCTCTGGGAGTGGATATCGACAAGATTGCTGAAGGCGATTACGTGATAGTTAACGGAGACGCCTCGGAGGTGGCGGTGAATCCATCCGAGGATGAACTTCAGAAATTCGAAGAATGCCGGAGAGTAAACGAAGGAGAACTTGAGATAATCCGGGAAGCGGTTGAGTACCGTGGCCATATTGTAAATGTATATGGCAACGCCGGAAGTGTGGAAGACGTGGCTAAGGCAATTGCTGCTGGGGCTGACGGAATTGGCCTATTCCGCACCGAGTTCGTGTTTATGGGCTCCGATAAGTACCCGACTGAAGAAGAACAGTTTGCAATATACAGGGAAGCAGCCCTATTATGCGGAGACAGGCCCCTTACCATCAGGACAATGGATATAGGCGGCGATAAGGCTCTGCCATATCTTTCTATGGAACCGGAGGACAATCCTTTCCTTGGAGTCCGCGGAATCAGGCTTTGTCTGGCTAATCCGGATTTGTTCAAGATTCAGTTGAAGGCCATCTTAAGGGCCGGCACATTTGGAAATGTAAGGATTCTGATCCCGATGGTCACATCTGTGGGGGAGATTCTCAGGGTGCGTGAAATAATAGAGGAGTGCAAGGCTGAGTTGTCTTCGGAAGGCAAGGAGTTTGCCGCCGGGATACCTCTTGGTGCCATGGTGGAGACACCGGCTTCCGTGTTTGCCGGCGCATCCATAGCGGAGAAGGTGGATTTCTTCAGTATCGGCACAAATGACCTTACCCAGTATATTATGGCGGCTGACCGCGGAAACAGCGGAGTGTCACAGCTCTATAATCCAAAGAACCCTGCGGTTAAGAATGCCGTTGGCATGGTTGTGTCCAACGCTCATAATGCCGGCATTAAGGCAGGGGTTTGCGGAGAGGCTGCGTCCGATCCTGAGTATGCGGAGTTCCTTGTGGAGACTGGTATAGACAGCCTCAGCATTTCTGCGCCTCGTTTGATTCCGGTAATTAAACACCTTATCCGTAAATAGTTACCATATCAACGGTATCAGTAAAATGATTCTTAATTCCCTTCCTGAGTAGCCCTCAGGAGGGGAATGTGGTTTTTTATGCAATTTTTTTCGAAATATCGCTTGCGATATAAAAATTAAGTTGTATATTTGCATCGTAAACGATATAACTAACCATTAAATTTTTAAGAATCATGGACTTTACAACTACACTTCAGATCTCTCAGATGATCGTTAATGAACTTGCGGGAAGCGCATTCGTACACAAGATGCAGGGCCAGCTCTTCAAGAGCAAGGGTTTTGAAAAACTTGGCCAGAAGTATATGGACCATTACACGGAGGAAATGGGCTGGGTTGAGAAGTACACTGACCGTATGCTTGAACTTGGCTGCGTGCCAGAGGTGAAGGTTATCAGCCAGGCTACCCTTATCGAGGATCCAAAGGCATATCTCGAGGCTGACCTTAAACTGCAGAAAGAGGGTGTGGAAACACTTTACAAATCTATGCCGGCTCTGGCTGCAGATCCTACTACCTACGACCTTACAAAGGCTTATCTGCTTGATGAGGAGAAAGACTTGTACTGGGACGAGGAACAGCTTGAACTTATCGAGAAGATCGGTTATCAGAACTGGCTGGTAAAGCAGCTGTAATATTGTAATATCGTAATATTGTAATACAAAATATATATGGAAAAGATATACAATTTTAAGACAAAGAATAACAAGGGCGCGGAGGTGGACCTGGCTCAGTATGAGGGAAAGGTCCTGATGATTGTCAATACCGCCTCAAAATGTGGTTTCACCCCTCAGTATGACGGCCTGGAGGCCCTGTATCAGGCTTACAAGGATAAAGGCCTGGTCATAATAGGTTTCCCTTGTGACCAGTTTGCCGGTCAGGAGCCTGGCTCCAACGAGGAGATTGCAGAGTTCTGCCGCCTGAATCACGGCGTTACGTTCCCGCTGATGGCCAAGACCAATGTCAATGGCCCTGATGCTGAGCCTGTCTTCGAGTATCTGAAGGCCCAGGCTCCATCGGAGGAGTACAAAGGATTAAAAGCCAAGGCCACTGCAAAAATGCTCAAGGGCCTCAGCAAGAGTATGGAAAAGGACAGTGACATCCGATGGAACTTCACCAAGTTCCTCGTAAACCGTGACGGCACCGTCATCAAGCGCTATGCTCCTACCACCAAACCGGAGGATATTGAGAAGGATATTCAGGCAATGCTCTAATGGTAAAGGAAGAATTCAAACTCGACAACCAGCTTTGTTTCAGACTGTACACCGCTTCGCGTCTTCTTACACAGGTCTATAGTCCCTTGCTCTCTGAGCACGGATTGACTTATCCGCAGTATCTTGTGCTGCTTGTACTGTGGGAGAAGGACGCCCAGCCGGTGAATGATATAGCCAAGAGATTATTCCTGGAGACCAATACGGTAACTCCGCTCCTGCAAAGGATGGAGAAGGAGGGGATCCTGACACGTGCAAAAGGTAAGAAGGATGCAAGGCAGATGATAGTATCGCTGACGAAGAAGGGCAAGGACCTGCAGAAATTACTCGTCAATGTCCCTGCCACTGTAGGCAATGCCGTCACTTGCAGCAGCGTCAATCCAGAAAACGCGTCGGAGATTTTCCGGATGCTGGACGATATCATCCGAAAGTTGTCAAATAATTAACTATATTTGGGGCCGCTAGTAACACTATGGCTGTCATAACCCCAAGTATAGTCGAAGGAATTATCCATTCAGATTCCAAGAGTTTCCGCAGTTTGTATGATGCATATTATTCATACCTCTGTGGACTGGCCGTGGGCTATATCCACGACTCTGAGAAGGCGCGTGAACTGGTGAATGACGTGTTCCTGCGTGTGTGGGAAAGAAGGGCCCTGTTGAAGTATCCTCCTCTTCCATATCTTATTTCCGGAGTAAGGAACGCCTGCTATAATTATCTTAGAAGTTGCAACAAGGTCAGCGAGGTATCCCTGACTCTGATGGAGCGTCTGCCTGATGTGGCCCTGTATGACGATACTTCGGTGGAGGAGATTGTCAAAGTCATAGCGGACCTGTCAAAGCATCTGCCTAAACGCTGCCACGAGGTGTTTGTGATGCACTTCAAGAAATGTATGGAGACTGAAGACATTGCCAGGAGCCTTGGAATATCGGCATCTACCGTGAGGGTGCAGCTGAAGATTGCCCTGGAGAAAATCAGGGAGAAACTGAAGATTTAGTGAAATAATGAAAAATATTTCCCCGTCTTTTAAACGAAGGCGGGGTTTTCTGTGTATATAAGGTCAAAAAACACTAGTACGATGAACCAGATACAAGAAAACCTGCTTGAGGCTTATTTCGCCAACCAGGCCACAGACCAGGAAAAACAGGAAATAATTAATCTCCTTGATACAGATACAGAGTTTGCAACCCGCTTCCGTCAGATGGAGCAGGCTTATGCCGCAGCCTTCATCCCGGCGTTCGAGAAAACCAAGAAGGAAGACTTTAAACGTCTGGAAAGCCGTATCCAGCCTCGTGTCCTCAGGATATCCTTCTGGAGACCTGCGGCAGTCGCGGCCAGCGTTGCCGCCGTTGTGTGCCTCTTTGCAGCCTTGTATTCCGGTAATAAACTCAGGGACGCAGAGAATTTCCTCTGCCAGTCTACGGTGACCACGATTGCGTCAACCCGCGGCACGGGAACCGAGACAATCCTTCCTGACGGAACACGCGCCTGCCTGAACGCAGGCTCGACAATCAAATTCGGCAGAAGTTTCGGACGTAAGGTCCGTGACATCGAGCTTGAAGGAGAAGGTTACTTTGAGGTTGCACACAACCCTGCAAAACCGTTCCGTGTACACGCCGGAAATGCCTGCGTGACGGTTAAGGGTACAGTATTCAATGTGCGCAGCTATGCGGACGAGGCCAATATTTCGGTTTCACTTCTTGAGGGCTCCGTCCTGCTAACCTCTCCTTCGAGTGAGGTGACTCTCAAGCCGGGGACTTGCGGAGTGGTCTCACGTGAGAACGGCAGCATCCGCCTAGAAAAGGCCAGCCACTCAGTCACCGGCTGGACAAGAGGCAGGATCGTATTCTCTGACAAGTCAATTGCAGAGATTCTTTCAGACATCCAGCGTACCTACGGCGTACACTTCATATATGACGAGGGGCTGTTTGACGAGGAACGCTTTACGGGAAGCATTTCCACAAGTCTTACCATTGATGAAATCCTGTCATACGTTGACGTAGACCACAAGTTCACGTGGCAGAGAAAAGACGACGTTATCTCTATCAGAAAGAAATAATCGAATCATTAATAATTAATTAACAATGCTAAAACTAACCAAAAAACTAATCGCGTCTGCCTGTTTCCTGATGCTCGTGCTGGTTTCGGCCATGGCACAGGATGCGGGAAGCCAGCGCATCTCGGTTAGCCGCGATGGTACTGTCCAGGAAGTCCTGGATGTGCTTTGCGAGACTATCGACGGCAGCCTGCTGGTGAGAAGCACGGACGTGGACATGTCACGAAAGGTGAGCATTCATATGACCAATGCAACGGTCAATGAAGTCCTCGGCCGTATTTTTGACGGATCCGACGTCAAATGGACAATTTCCGGTAAACAGATCCAGATTTACCGTCCTCAGAACCGTGAGCAGCAAAGCGGCAAACGGACCGTGGGCGGAATCATCACGGATGAGAAAGGCGAGCCTGTCATTGGAGCCGCAGTCATTCTTGAAGGAACAAGGACGGCTACGGTCACGGGTGTAGACGGACAGTGGACCCTTTCCGTACCGGATAATGCCCGTGCTCTGAAAATCACCTGTCTCGGCTACACGGACCAGATGCTGACTCTTACCGGAGGCGCCAACTACACCGTGGCCCTCAAGGAAGACATCTCTCTCCTTGAGGAGTCCGTAGTTGTGGGCTACGGTGTTCAGAAGAAAAGCGTGGTGACCGCTGCCATCTCAAGCGTAAAGGGTGACCAGCTCTCAAGTTTCACTCCTACGCGTGTGGACAACGTCCTCAAGGGAATGGTTTCCGGCGTTACCATTACTCCATCGTCAGGTCAGCCTGGCAGCGGAACACGCGTCCGCGTCCGTGGTATCGGTACCATCAATGATTCCAATCCGCTCTACATCGTGGACGGAATGCCTGTGACTGGCGGCATCGAGTACATCAACCCTGCTGACATCGAGTCTGTGGAAGTGCTCAAGGACGCCGCATCGGCTGCCATCTACGGTGCCCGCGGTGCCAACGGTGTCATCCTCGTCACAACAAGACAGGGAACCGAGGGCAAGAGTGTAATCTCATACAATGCATCTTACGGTATCCAGAACCCTTGGAAAATGCCTGAGGCCCTGAATGCCACACAGTATGCCCTCATTATGAACGAGATGAACATGAATATGGGCAAGGACCCTGTTTATGACGATCCTTATTCTTTCGGTGAGGGAACCAATTGGGTGAAGGAAGTCTTCAACTCAAACGCTCCTGTAGTTGACCATCAACTCAGCGTTTCCGGCGGCAATGCCAAGATGAACTACTTCCTCTCCGGAAGTTACTTCTATCAGGAGGGTATCATCGGCGGTAACTACAACCACTCGAATTACAGCCGCGTGACTCTCCGCGCAAACAACAACTACACCGTATTCGACCATAAGGACCGCAGCGTCATGACACGCCTCCGCCTTGGAACCAACGTGACCTATTCTCACGACGATTCCAAGAGCATCAACGCCAACAGCGAGTACGGCTCGGTCCTCGGCTGCGCCCTCTCACTTTCTCCGATCCTTCCGGTTTATGCCGAGGATCCTGAGACCCTTCTGGCCGAGCATCCTACTGCAATCAAGGACTCAAAGGGAAGACCTTTCTCTATCGTTGGAGACCAGTTCGCGGCCATGCCTAACCCTGTGGCCATGCTCCATCTCCCTACGGACGACTACATCCAGGACAAGATCGTTGCCGGCGGTTATGCCGAGCTTGAACTGCTCAAGGGCCTTGTTTTCAAGACATCCGTAGGTGCTGACCTTCTGGTGACCAAGGATGACGGTTATTCCATCCCTTACTATATGAACTCCAACCACCAGAATTCAAGCTCGCAGGTATGGTCTTCCATCAACCGCAGCTTCTCATGGCAGGTGGAGAATACTCTTTCATATACATTTACATTGGGTGAGAGCCACAATTTCACCGCACTTATCGGTCAGAGCGCATACTCTCACGGCGGAGACTATGTCAGCGGCACAAGCTATAAGATACGCAACGTCTCACAGCCTTGGATCGATGCAACTGACCAGGATTCCAACATGCGCAGCGCCAGCGGCTCACCGGAGCCAGACAGCCGCCTCGCATCCCTGTTCACCCGTCTGAGCTACAACTACGGTGAGCGATATATGGTTGAATTCACCCTCCGCCGTGACGGATCTTCAAACTTCTCTCCAGCAAACAAATGGGCCAACTTCCCATCAGTTTCTGTAGGTTGGAACGTAACCAACGAGCCGTTCATGGCTTCCCGTCCTTCTTGGCTTGAGCGTACCAAGGTCCGCGTCAGCTACGGTGTGAACGGAAACCAGAATATCGGCGCCTTTGCCTATACCTCAATGATGCAGGGTATCGCCGGCTATATGCTGGGTATTGACGGCCTCACGGCCATCGCTCCCGGTATCATACCGCGCGCATATTCAAATGCCGACCTCAGATGGGAGGAAAGCTGCCAGTTCGACGCCGGCGTGGATGTGGGACTTTGGAAGAACCGTCTGAGCCTGTCTCTCGACTACTATGATAAGCGCACCAACGGTATGCTTATGACAATGTCCCTTCCTGCATATATCGGTAACGACCTGCCTTGGGGCAACGTGGGCAACATGAAGAACTCAGGTTTCGAGTTTGACATCACCTGGAAGCACCAGATAGGTGACTTCGGTTACAGCATCGGAGCCAACGGCTCATACAACAGGAACGTCCTTCTCAAACTCGGTAACGATTCCGGCTACCAGAACCTTGACGGCGTGCACGGCAACCTCGGTACCATTTCAAGAGCCGAGAACGGTCAGCCATTCCCATTCTTCTGGGGCTACAAGACCGACGGCGTTTTCCAGAGCGATGCCGAAGCCGTGGCCTACGTCAACAGGGAAGGCACCCGTCTTCAGCCTGATGCCATGGCCGGCGATGTGAAGTTCGTGGACGTCAACAATGACGGCGTCATCAATGACGAGGACCGCGTCAAGATTGGAAAGGGCCAGCCTGACTGGACTTTCGGCGCCAACCTCTCAGTTTCCTGGAAGGGTCTTGACCTCTCGGCCAATTTCTATTCAGCCCTTGGCGGAGACATCTTCGACGCCACAAGACGCGCTGATTACCCTCTGGTGAACATGCAGACCTATATGCTTGACCGCTGGTGCGGCCCGGGTTCGTCCAACCGTCTTCCACGCCTTACGGCCGAGGCTGACGGCGGAAAGAACCAGAACTGGCGTTCTTCAGACCTTATGGTTTACGACGGCTCGTTCCTCCGCCTGAGAAACCTTACACTTGGCTACACTCTCCCTGAACGTCTGACGGGCAAGGTGTTCATCTCCAAACTTCGTCTGTATCTGAATGCAGAGAATCTGTTCACCCTCACTTCTTACCACGGAATGGATCCGGAAATCTCATCCGGCGGAACCTCCCTCGGTATTGACAAGGGCGTTTATCCACAGGCGCGGACCTTATCCGCAGGTATTAACCTGACATTCTGACAGATATGAAAAAGATTGTATCAGCTATCATATTCTCCGCACTGATTCTCTCGTCTTGCAGTACGGATTTCCTGGAGGTGAATCCAACCACCATCATCCCGGAAGAAGAAAGCTATAAGACAGAAAATGACATCGTAAAGGCCCTGATGGCCGCTTATGCCCCTTTGCAGGCGCTGGACTTCTGTACCAGTGACTTTACCACCAAGGGAGAATATCATCCGTACCAGTTTATCTCCGATATCCTGGCCGATGACTATAATGCCGTAGGCGGAAGCGGTCCGGGAGACTGCCCGTATCTTCAGCTTATGTTCGACTACAGGCTCACCCCTGAGCAGAGCCTCATAGCCCTCTGGCAGAACATCTACAGAGGTATCTACCGCAGCAATATCGTGGTGAACCGCATTGGTGACGTTGACGGTATTTCAGAACAGAATGCAAACCGTTATGTGGCCGAGGCCCGTTTCCTCAGAGCCTTCTACTACCATATCCTCTGGAAATTCTGGGGCGCAGTCCCTTATTACTCAGTCAATCCTGACGGAAAGCAGGTGAGTTACATTGTCCCTCAGATCTCTGAGGATGAACTCTACGCCAAGATTATGGTGGATCTGGACTGGTGTACCTCTGAAAACCGCCTTCCTGAAGCCGTGACACTCACACAGGTTGGACGCGCCAACCGCTATGCGGCCTATATGCTCCGCGCCGATGTGGTTATGCTCAAGAAGGATTCAGCCCGCTATGCAAGCGTTCTGAGCCAGCTTCAGGAAATCATCGGCACAAAGATCTACGCCCTCACGCCTAAGTTCGAGGACATCTGGTCCGATGCCGGTGAGTGGAACTGCGAGTCCATCTGGGAAATCAACTACGCCGACAACCCTTCCAACAGGGATTGGAGCGATATCTTTGCTCCTGGCGGAACCATCTACCCAACATTCATCGGCCCTGACTCCTATAAGGGAAGCCGCTTCACCCGTGAAGGCTATGGCTTCGGCCCTGTAAGCGCTGCTCTCAAGGCTGCCTACGAAGAGGGAGACTATCGTCGTGACGCTTCCATCATGGACTTCAATACAGATGCACAGGCCGGTGAAAGTTACAACCCAAGACAGGGCGATACCGGTATGTTCAACAAGAAGTATATGGGCCGCAACGACGGCAACTCCAACTATATCGGCTCCGACAGCCCTGAACTCAATTTCAGGACCAACCTCCGTATCTACAGATACTCGGAGACCCTCCTTAGAGCCGCCGAACTTATTGTCAGGACCGACGGAGACATCAGCGTTGCCAACGGATACCTCAATACAGTCCGTGCGCGCGCCTTCCGTACTCCTGCAGATGAACTCGGTTCACACGAGCGCAGGGCTACGCTTGACAACCTTCTTGAGGAGTACAGACTGGAATTCGCGCTTGAAGGCCACCGCTTCTTTGACCTGATCCGCTTTGACAAGGCTGAGGAGGTTCTGGGCTCCAAGGGATACTCTGCCAAGAAGCGTTATCTCCCAATCCCTCAGAATGAAATAGACCGTTCCGAGGGCAAGATCAAGCAGAATGACTATTAATGGACTGTAATCCACCACAAGATGAAAACACTGTTTAACACAATAATCAAAACAATATCAGCCGCCTTGCTGGGGATAGCCCTGCTGGTATCCTGCAGCAAGGACGACTACTCCGTAGGCCCAAAGCCTGTGGTTACCAAGGATATGTACAGCGTATCCGTCAACTGTACCACCGGTGAGGTAGAATTCAAGTTCCTGGAGGATGCCATGACATCGTTCTGGACCGTAGAGGAGCCTGTGGGTATCACTACCAAGTTCTCAGGCTCTGATGTAGTCAAGGCTTTCAAGAGCAATGGTACCTACAAGTGCACACTTATAGCCTACGGAAAGAAGGGTCAGAGCGCTCCCGTTTCGTTTGACTTTGTTATCGAGGGGTTCGTTCCGCCTATGACGGACGAGGAACTCGCCGCTCAGAATGCGCTTTCGGGCAAGACGATGTATGTTTCAGCCTATGGCTGGTGGGGCGAAGGCTGGGAATGGTTCGAGGAGCCTGTTGAGGCGTATACCGCTGATGACCGTATCACGTTCAAGGCGGACGGAACCCTTACGATAGACCAGGGCGAAACCGCTCACATCTACAATGACTGCGTGGCAGGAGGTGAGGACTACACCTTCGAGGGTACGGCCAACTGGCGCATCATCACCGAGGACGATGCCGTCAAGGTTCAGTTTGCAAACGGAGGCTTCCCTCTGATGCTTGCCGGCGTAGGCGGCGCTGATTCCGAGACAGGCCACCTTGGTCTCAATGACAACTGGACCGTGTCTTCAATAAAGGAAGACGGCACCGTACGCCTGGACATCTACCAGACCGACGGACAGTATTTTGCCGTATTCCTTTCACCAGTAGTTGATTAAGACAATAGAACGAAATCATAACAAGTATTAACACTGACTATTAACCTTCATATTAACTGAAATGAAAACACTTAAGAATTACATACTGTCAGCGATGGGAATCCTCGCCCTGGCATCGTGTACTGGAGAGGATCCGGTGTATTGGTTCGAGCAGGAGTCGTCTGCCGGCGGCTCCGCAAGCGACGTCCTCTATTTCCCGGCCAGCCCTTCTAGCGGAAATCTGGATGGGGATTACTCGGGCAGCTATGCTCCTGATGGCTACAAGATAGCCTGGAGCGACGAGTTTGACACATCTGTCACCCTCTATACCAACTGGCTGTTTAACCAGGGCGGTACAGGCTGGGGTAACCACGAACTTCAGTATTACTGTCCTAACGGATATTATTCTGAAAGCCAGCGTACTGCCATCGTAAGTGACGGAACCCTCAAGATCAAGGCTTATAAGGTTAATCCTAGCCCTCAGACGGACAATTGCCCTTATGTTTCAGCCCGTATGGACACCAAGCAGGGCTTCAAGTACGGCTACATTGAAATGCGTGCAAAACTCCCTGTAACCCCGGGCGTATGGCCTGCATTCTGGATGCTGCTTAAGGACGGCCCTTCGTATGTCCGTGACGAATCCAAGACAGGCGCCGAGATTGATATGATGGAGTATGTCCCTAACGACGGCGCAGATCAGATTTATTTCTCGGCCCACAGCTACAACGCTACTCTTGAGGCCGGCAGAGAAACAGGCTACGTGGATCCTGTTACAGGACAGAAGTATTCTTACTGTCAGGCCGGTACCAATACTACTCCTGATGACTGGCATTGCTACGGTATGGAGTGGACTCACGAGTATATCAAGGGATTCATAGACGGAGTACAGTATTTCTACGCTCCTAATCCTACCCCTGACGCAAAGAATATGGCCGTTTGGCCGTTTGACCAGGAGTTCTACATCAAGCTCAACCTTGCCATCGGCGGAGACTGGGGCGGCACCGTGGATCCTAATCTTACCGAGGAGACCTTCGAGGTGGATTGGGTGAGAGTCTTCCAGCGTGATGAAACTCCGGCTCCAACCAATCCTGTCAAGACTAAGCTTACTGCCAAGCAGTGGACACTCACAGGAGTCAAGGAGGGAGCCGTGGACGTTACCACCTCAGCCGGCAACAAGCTCACCCTCAAGAGCGACGGCAAGATGGAGTTTGACTGTACCGCCAATGACGGCAAGACCTTCGACCATACATGGGAGGGTTCCCTCATTGCTCCTAATACCTACGGTGAGGTGGATACAATGAGTTGGAGCACATATTCCGAGGACGGTAAGAATTATCTCAAGGTTAACTCAGGCTTCCTCCTCGTATTTGCCCAGGAAGACACCTCCGGCACTTACGAGATCACGGAACTCACGGACACCGCCCTCACGGTTACCATCACCACCTATGAGGAACTCTGGACCCTCACCTTTACCGCTACGAATTAATCTTAACTACTATTTTTCTTAATGCAAAAAGATCGGCTGTATCCCAGCCGGTCTTTTTTCGTATATTTACGCATAAACTATCTGTTATG
>CADBMK010000146.1 GCA_902795785.1 uncultured Bacteroidia bacterium
GAAGCCGATCTTATATCCTTCAGGGAAGGTGTAGCTACCTGTCGTTCCAAGTTCAGGTGTGCCTTCACCCCAGTAGATGAGGGCGTATGAAGCGTGCTTGCAGATCTCGTCGTCCGCCTTGATGCACTGGTCAAACTGGATGGCCTTGTACTTAGGAAGACTCTCGAGGAATTCAACTGTATCCTGCGAGCCGATCTGCTTCTCGTCAAAATAGTAGTAATAAAGGTCAGAGTTTACAACCTCCTTGTAACCGCCGTCATTCTTGTAAACAGGGGATACGATGATAGGATCCTTTCCTGTTGTGAGAGGATAAGCCTTGTGGTTGTAATAGCCTGATTTCACTACAAGTGGAAGGTTGTTGTATTTTCTTCCGTTCTTGAAATATGAGAAGATGAATGATCTGAATACATCCTTGAATTCATCAGAGTAGTCAGATACGGAAATCTTCTGGGTTGTGTAGTCTGAGAGCTGGTAGAGCTTCTCGCCCGGATTCCAGTTCCTGATGCTTGCATAGGAATCATCAATGGCTCCGATTACAGGAGTTCCTTCAGGAAGAGTGACTCCTTCAGGTAAAGCCTTGGTGGTTGCGAAAGATGAAACGGTGTTGTTTTCAACTTTCTTTACATTATAGCTTGTCTTTGAGATATAGACTACGTATAAGCCTTCGTTGCTTTCCGGGGCGTCATAAGAGAGGGTTGCAGAAGACTTGCCTGTAACATCCGTAGTGTTCAGGATCAGGATTGATGTCTCTCCGTCTTCCTCCTTTTTAAGAACGATGAGTTCAAGTTCCTCCGTTCCTTCAGGAATGCTTGAAACGGTAATCTCGCCTGCAACGGTTGAAGACCAGGTGTGATTCTCGCTGAAAGTGGTTCCGAAAATCTTCTGTACATTCTGGTTGATGATTTCACGGTTGTACTTCTCTCTGTTTGTCAGGTCATTCTTTGAACAGCCTGAAAGAAGAATCATTCCGCATGCAGCGCTAAAGAGTAATTTTCTCATAACTAAATGGTATATAGTATATAATAGGTTCGTTTTGGCAAAGATAGAAACTTTTTAAGATAATCTAAGTAATTACGTATATTTGTTATATAATAATGCGTATAATTTTGATTTTGAAAAAATTGAGGGTGAAATGATGGGGATGGTTATTGCTTTTATTGCCGGAGCAGCTGTTGCGGCTGTGGTGACGGCATTTTTTGTATCATCTCAGGCAAAGAGTCAGATGAACTTTGTGCGTGACTCCTATGAAAAACAGCTTTCAGACCAGCAGGCCCGCTTTGACAAGGTTGTAGGTGACATGAAAGCAAATCTGATGGACAGCGTGAAAGTCAATATGAAGGCTGTGACTGAGGATATGCTGAAGCAGCGCCAGAAGGAACTTTCCGAGTCCAACAATGAAAATCTTGGCCAGATTGTGAATCCTCTCAGGGAGAATATCGAGCAGCTGAAGAAGGCCATGGATGCCGGAGCAAAGGAACAGGCCGAAAGGAGCGGAGAACTTAAAGAGAATATCAGGAACCTTATGCAGCACAGTGATGCGGCCCGTAAGAGCGCCGAGGCCCTTGCTGCAGCCTTCAAGCACGGAAGCAAGATGCAGGGAGACTGGGGAGAGACAATCCTTGAGGAACTTCTGAATACCCAGGGCCTGACGGAAGGCGTCCACTATGACACCCAGGCCACTATCCAGGATGCCGACGGAAAGGCGGTCAGAAGTGACGAGGGCCACATCATGCGTCCTGATGTAATCCTCCATCTTGATCAGAGGAGGGAAGTGATCATCGATTCCAAGGTGTCCCTTACCGCCTATGTGGACTATGTGAACGCCGAGACTCCGGAGGAGAAGTCAAGATGCCTGAGGGCTCATATCGACAGCCTGAAGTCCCACGTAAAGGAACTGGCAAAGAAGGATTACTCAAGATATGTCCAGCCTCCGAAGGTATCGGCCGGATATGTGATAATGTTCGTCCCTAATACGGGAGCGCTCTGGACTGTGCTCAACGAGGAACCCGGATTCTGGAGATGGGCGGCTGAGCAGAACGTGTATATCGCCGACGAGCAAAGCCTCTTTGCGGCCCTTAAGATAGTGAACCTGACCTGGACCCAGGTTCTTCAGAACCAGAACCACGAGGATGTCTATAAACTTGCCAATGAGATGATTGACAGGGTGGGCATGTTCATGGACAGGTACAAGGCCATGGGCGCCGCCCTTGAGAAGGCCCGCTCCGAGTATGAGGACGGAGCCAGGAAACTCGGTCCGGATGGCCAGAGCATACAGAACACCGCAAAGAAACTGATAGCCCTTGGCGCCAAAAACAGCACAAAACACGCTCTCGCCTTAGATGAATAAGGCCGGGAGCGTGTCCTGTAAGTCTTTGGAAATGTACTATCGGAGGATGAACCTGGTGCTTCTTCTGGCGTCGTCTCCTGCGTAGAAATCCACTGTCACTCCGTCCGGGGTGACATTCATTTTGTATGAGCCGGCGGCTCTGGCGATGGTGTAGCCTTTGAGGCCCGGACGAATCAGCTTGAAGTGGTCCTCGGCTTTCTGAGGGTTCTTCCCGCTCTTTTTCAGGCCTTCCTTTGCAATGTTACCATACTCTTCCGGCTTGGTGGCGCCCGGCTCGTAAACGCTCTGGGCCTTGCCTTTCCATACTGAGTTGAACGTCATCTGGGTGATGTGTCCGCCGTCTCCGTACCAGTCTGCGAATTCGGTGCAGTGGGTGTGGCCGCAGAGGACGATGGCATTGCGCTTTGCGAAAGCCTCGCGGATAGCAGCCCATGCTGCAGGGTCCGTGGACTTACGTCCGTGGAGATACCAGTTGTAGTATTTAGGGCTGTCGTAAGGGAAGAGGGGACCGTGCATCACTACGAACGTATAACGTGCGCCCTCGGTGTCCTTGAGAAGACGGAAAATCTGGTCGTCGTCAGGGAAGTTAAAGTCAATGAAAATATAGGCGTCTTCTCCCACCTGGATTGAAAAGTTAGGGGAAGTGATTTCCTTGCCCAGTTCCTTGGAAAGCTTTGGAAGCATAAAGTCCAGGTAGGCCTTGCGGCAGACGTCATCGTTGAGGCCGCGGATGTCGTGGTTGCCGACGACGGTTGCAAATGTCATCGGGCCGAAGGCCGACTTGATCTTGCCGAAGGCGTCGGTGAGCATGCGCGTGTGGGCCTCGTATGATCCGGTATCGCCCTGGATGATATCGCCCAACTGGAGGACGAATCTGGTGTCGTCGTCAACAAGGCAGGCTGCGCGCTTGAGGATTGAAGGACCGTTGCTGTCCCACATATTTGCGTAGTTGTCGAACTCCTTCCTGTGGTTGGCCTCGCGGACAGGGTCCGGGTCCGAGTATCCGTCGTGGTAGTAGGTGTCCGGGTGTGCGTCAAAATGTGTGTCGCCGAGAAGGACTACAGAGTATGATGACCCGTTTTTCTGGTTGTGTTTAGTTGAGGCCGCCCTGGTGAATATCTCGGATACTGAGAGTCCGGCAAGGCTCATGCCTGAAACTTTGAGAAAGTTGCGTCTGTCCATATGTGTTATTATTACTGACGTGTTAGTCTAATTAACAAATATAAGTTTTTTTGATGCTTGTTGGTCCTTTTTTGGGGCTGGGCGGTTGCAAATGTTGATTTGAAATCTCATATTTGTTGCCGTTATCAGTTTTCATACATGGAATTCCAGTGCAAATCTGGAGCGGTGAGCCCCACGGTGATTTAAGTCCGGTCTTTGTATGATTATGTTGAATTGCTCCCGTAGGTTCATGCGGGATTGATTGAATTATTAATGGTCTATTCTCTTATTGCAGTAGCAATACTGTCTATGGGGGGAGACGCGGTCGTAGATTCAATTCCCGCATCTACGGTCACGGCTTCGCGTGCGATTGTCCCGCAGCAGATACTGAGCGGAGAACAGTTGGAAAGGCTGTCCTCTTCTTCGGTGGCTGATGCGTTGAAGTTCTTTTCAGGCGTCCAGATAAAGGATTATGGCGGACTGGGAGGACAGAAGACGGTCAATGTCCGGTCTATGGGCTCGCATCACGTCGGCGTCTATGTCGATGGCGTCAGAATCACAAATGCACAAAACGGAACGGTCGATTTGGGAAAGTATTCCCTGGCCAATATGGAGAGCGTATCCCTGTACAATGCCAATAAGACTGAGGTCTTGATGGCAGCCTCGGAGTACGCATCGGCATCTACCGTTTATCTAAGGACAAAACAGCCTGAAAAGACGGGCATTTCCGCCCAGTACGGCGCCGGTTCATTCGGCACACATAAGGCCGGGGTACACGCTTCGTACGGAAAGTACGTCTTCGTGGACGGGGAAGTCTGCCACTCCAAGGGCAATTATCCTTTTGAATATCATACCCAGTATGAGGACACAAGCGGTGTCAGAAGAAATTCCGACATCACCTGGCAGAGGGTGGAGGCCGGCCTTTTCTGGAAGAAACTCAGGGGCCATCTTTATCTCTACAATTCCCGGAGGGGACTGCCGGGCGGCATCGTCAGGAGGATGACGGATCTCTACACCGACGTCGGCCGTGAGTGGGACAGGAACGCTTTCGCCCAGCTGTCCTATGCCGACGGGCAGGGAAACTGGTCATACAAGGTGAACGGAAAGTTCTCGGACGACCATCTTCATTACTGTTCCGATTACCCGGAGAATATGGCGGCCCACGCAGATAACCACTATCATCAGCAGGACGGCTATTTTTCCGCCGCCGTTGCCTACAGGCTCCGGTATGGCGCCCTTTCCGCCTCATCGGATATCAGATGGGCGGACCTGAGGTGTGACGTGAAGAACTTTGCGTACGTTTACAGGCTTGATTCCAAGTCGGCTCTGGCGTACAAGATTCAGGCAGGTAGATTCTCGGCGGATTTTTCTTCGCTATATACATATGTAACAGACCATACCAGAGGTTCGGCCAAGCCGGTCAGCAGACTGAGCGGTTCCGGACATCTTTCTTTTAACGTACTCAAATCCGTAATTATTCGCGCATTTTGGAAAGAGGTCTTCCGTATCCCAACGTTAAATGACCTCTATTACACGCTTGTTGGTAACCGCAATTTAAAACCCGAGCTGACAAGGCAGGCGAATCTCGGTGTGGCCTATATGTATGGTTCATTCCTGGATGTCCAGGCGGACGTTTATTACAACAAGATTAAGGACAGGATTGTATGCCTGCCGCTCAAGGGATCTTATCAGTGGACGATGCTGAATTACGGCCATACCCGCTGCATGGGCCTGGACCTGACCGCAAGATGTACGGTGGGGAAGCACTCGCTTCTTCTTACGGGAGCGTTTCAGGACGACAGGAACAGGACGGACCCCAAGTCGGACTCTTACAATGATTATATAGCTTACTCCCCGAAGGTTACCCTTACGGGAGTCTATTCTTACAGTTTCAGGAAAGTGGGTCTGTCACTTTCCCATATGTATGTGGGCAAGAGGTACTGGACGGTTGAGAACGCCCTGGATTCTCCTCTTGACGCATATAACTGCACAGACGTGAAGGTGACCTGGAACCCAACGAAAAGGCTGAGCCTTGCCGTGGACGGACAGGATATCTTTGATTCAAGGTATGAGATGATCCAGAGGTGGCCTATGCCGGGAAGGCGTTTCATGCTTAGCGCTACGGTCAGCCTGTAGCGGTCATTGCGTTTGTCAATTACACGTTGGTAGTTAATCATAAAACAAAAACTAATTTAAAATGGTAATGAAAAACACATTCAGCAGTTTTGCGCTTGCGCTTTTCGCCGCAGGCATCCTGGTTTGCGGGTGCGATCCTTCAAAAGACGAACCCGTTGACAAGTTGAAAGAATTGGAAGAGGAACTGGAGGCCCAGAAGGCAGCCGGCTACTCATACAAGGTGGCTTCCGTCTATGACGTGGATTACGC
>CADBMK010000147.1 GCA_902795785.1 uncultured Bacteroidia bacterium
CTAGAGTCCGATTGTCTTGAAGAAATCGTTGCCCTTGTCATCGACGAGGATGAATGCAGGGAAGTCTTCAACTTCGATCTTCCAGATTGCCTCCATGCCGAGTTCAGGGTATTCTACGCACTCGATTGACTTGATGTTGTTCTGTGCAAGGATTGCAGCAGGGCCACCGATTGAACCGAGGTAGAATCCGCCGTGCTTCTTGCAGGCGTCTGTGACAGCCTGGCTTCTGTTACCCTTGGCAAGCATGATGAGCGAGCCGCCATGATCCTGGAATTCGTCAACGTAAGGGTCCATACGGCCGGCCGTTGTAGGTCCCATTGAACCGCAGGCCATTCCGCAAGGAGTCTTGGCAGGTCCTGCGTAGTAGATAGGATGGTCTTTGAGGTACTGAGGCATCTCTTCTCCGGCGTCAAGGCGTGCCTTAATCTTGGCGTGAGCGATGTCACGGCCTACGATGATGGTTCCCTTGAGGCTGAGACGTGTTCCTACAGGATACTTTGTGAGAATCTTGCAAACGTCCTTCATTGGCTGGTTGAGGTCGATCTCAACTGCACCGCTGTCGGATGCTGTCCTGAGTTCCTCTGGGATAAGCTCGTATGGCTTGTCGTCCATCTTCTCGATCCAGATACCGTCGGCATTGATCTTGGCCTTGATGTTACGGTCGGCAGAACAGCTTACGCCGAGTCCGATAGGGCAGCTTGCGCCGTGACGTGGAAGACGAACCACGCGTACGTCGTGTGCCATATACTTGCCGCCGAACTGGGCGCCGAGTCCAATCTTGTGAGTCTCCTCGAGGAGTTCCTTTTCGAGGGCGATGTCACGGAATGCGCGTCCTGTCTCGTCTCCTGTAGTAGGGAGGTTGTCATAGTAGTGTGTTGAGGCGAGTTTGACGGTGAGAAGGTTCTTCTCAGCCGATGTACCGCCCACTACGATGGCGATGTGATATGGAGGGCAGGCTGCTGTTCCGAGTGTCTTGATCTTAGAGACGAGGAACGGAACGAGTGTTCCAGGGTTCTGGATACGAGCCTTGGTCTCCTGGTAGAGATATGTCTTGTTTGCACTTCCGCCGCCCTTGGTTACGCAGAGGAAGCGGTATTCCATACCCTCGGTGGCCTCGATGTCGATCTGTGCAGGAAGGTTGCACTTTGTGTTGACCTCCTTGTACATATCCAGAGGAGCGTTCTGAGAGTAGCGGAGGTTCTCCTCCGTATAGGTCTTGAATACACCCTTTGAGATAGCCTCTTCGTCGCAGAAACCAGTCCATACCTGCTGGCCCTTCTCTGCGTGAACGATTGCAGTTCCTGTATCCTGGCAGAGAGGAAGCTTGCCCTTAGCGGCTACTTCAGCGTTGCGAAGGAATGTGAGTGCAACATACTTGTCGTTTGAAGAAGCCTCCGGATCTGAAAGAATCTTGGCTACCTGCTCGTTGTGTGAACGGCGCAGAAGGAAGCTTACGTCGCGGAATGCGGTGTTTGAAAGGAGGGTGAGGGCCTCAGGAGTGACCTTGAGGATCTTCTTGCCTTCAAAATCGCCTACGCTTACGAGTTTCTCTGAACCCGGAATCTTGTAGTATTCAGTCTCGTCTGGTCCGAGCTGAAACATTGGTGCATATTTGAATTCCATAATGCTATTGAGATTGAGTTATAATTAATCTATGTCTTCTACAGGGCCGGATGCACCGTCCTGCATGAGGAATCTTTTCATGAATTCGTTCAGGTCTCCGTCAAGTACTCCCTGCGTGTCCGCGGTGGAGTATCCTGTCCTGAGGTCCTTCACCATCTTGTAAGGGTGGAGGACGTAGGAACGTATCTGTGAGCCCCATTCGATCTTTTTCTTCTGGCCCTCCAGTTCCGCCTGCTTTTCCTGACGCTTCTTGAGTTCTATGTCATAGAGACGTGACTTGAGAATCCTGAGGGCGTTCTGCCTGTTGTCCTGCTGGGAGCGGGTCTCCGTATTCTCCACCATGATTCCCGTAGGGATATGGCGTACGCGTACTCCCGTCTCCACCTTGTTGACGTTCTGTCCGCCGTGACCGCCGGAACGGAAGGTGTCCCACTCGATATCGGACGGATTGATTTCTATGTTGATGGTGTCATCCACCAGCGGATAGACAAAGACTGACGAGAATGTGGTCTGGCGCTTTCCCTGTGCGTTGAAAGGGGAAATCCTGACGAGCCTGTGGACTCCGTTCTCAGCCTTGAGGTAGCCGTAGGCATAGTCTCCCTCCACCTGTATGGTGGTGGACTTGATTCCTGCCTCGTCGCCTTCAAGTTCCTCGGTGACCGTGGTCTTGAAGCCTTCGCGCTCAGCCCATCTGAGGTACATCCTCATGAGCATTGCCGACCAGTCGTTTGCCTCGGTGCCGCCGGCGCCCGAGTTGATGGTGAGAACCGCTCCGAGGTTGTCTCCTTCGGCGCCGAGCATATTCTTGAGTTCAAGGGCTTCCACATTATCAGAAGCAACCTTGAATGCTGCGTCAAGTTCCTTTGTTTCAGGGGTTTCTATACTGTCATCGGCGGAATTGCCGATGCTTTCTTTTGCAAATTCCAACAATACGTCAAGGTCGTCCACCGACGTGGATGCCTTATCGAATGCTGTAACCCAAGATTTGACGCCGTTCATCTTTTTCATGAAGGTTTCGGCCGCCTTTGGGTCGTTCCAGAAGTCCGGTGATTCGGTCTGTTTCTGGAGGCTTTCTACCTGGCTTCGCTTGGAAGCGATGTCAAAGACACCTCCCCAGCGTGTCCACACGCTGATGCAGAGCTGATATCTGGTCTGAACTAATCATTAACTCTCCATATTATTTGTTACTGCTTACAAAATTAACCAATTTTCCCGAGATTGCGTATCTTTGGCGAATTATGCGAAGAATATATACGATGGTAGTTCTGGCCCTTATGTGTATGGGGCTGAGCGCCCAGACGCCGGCCGATAATTTCAAGGCCGCCCTTCTTTACAACAGGATATCGTTCTCGTACCGTATATCCGAAGGGACGTTCAGGGGTGAGGGTAAGATTGTCCTTCAGGGCAACTGTTTCAGGATGGAGGCAAACGGACTTGAGGTTGTTTCCGACGGCAAGTCGGTCTGGACCCTTGACAGAAAGTCTAAGGAGGCGGTGATAGAGAATGTGGTGAAAACGGCCTGGGACAAGGTTGACGCCCACAATATTGAACTCGTCCCGGTGGACGATTCCAGCTTCAAGACTTTGAGCCTCAGGCTTTCTGACGGCACCCATCCAAAGGTTGTCGAGGCCGTTATCTACCTCCCTGATGATACCCGTATCAAGGTTGCAGTTTCAAATATGCAATATCTTCCAAAGGTAGGGGTGCGCAACTTCGCCGTCATGACAGATACTCTTTCACAGGATTTTGTAATTACCGATTTGCGATGAGAAAAATCTTTACCGCGATCGCCGCTATTGCGATTGCCGCCACAACAGCTTCCGCCGATGAAGGAATGTGGCTTCCGGCCCTCGTTTCACAGAGAATCGCCGATATGCAGGCAAAGGGCTTCAAGCTCTCCGCCGAAGATGTTTACAGTATCAACCAGGCATCCCTGAAGGATGCTGTCGTCCTTTTTGGTAAGGGCTGTACGGGAGAACTCATCTCCGGTGAAGGCCTTCTCATTACCAACCACCACTGCGGCTTCCGTCAGATTCAGAGCCACAGTTCTGTTGAGCACGACTATCTCAAGGATGGTTACTGGGCTCTTTCCCGTGATATGGAACTCCCTAACAATGGGCTTACCGTGAGTTTCCTGGACAGGATGGACGATGTTACGGCCGTGCTTCTCAAGGACATCACCGACGAAACACCCGACAGGAACGCTGTTATCTCAAAGAGGATAAAGGAGATGGAGACCAGTCTCAGGGATGAAAAGTCCGGAATCGAGGCCAGCGTGGAGAAACTCTTCTACGGTAACCAGTATTTCCTCTTCGTGTACCGCGTGTACAAGGACGTCCGCTTCGTGGGCGCCCCTGCATCGTCAATCGGAAAGTTCGGCGGCGATACCGACAACTGGATGTGGCCGCGTCACACCGGAGATTTCTCTATGTTCAGAATCTACGCTGACAAGAATAACAACCCTGCTGAATACAGCAAGGACAATGTCCCTTATACCCCGAAACGATTCTTCAAGATTGAGAGAAGGGGAGTGAAGGAGGGTGATTTCACTTTTATATACGGTTATCCCGGCTCTACCAGGGAGTACATCCATTCTGAGGGTGTGCGCTATGTGGGTGAGGTTTCCGACCCTGCGAAGATAGCCCTCAGGACCAGGAGGCTTGAGATTATGCAGCGCTATATGGGCGCCGATCCAAGAATCCGCATCATGTATGCCGCAAAGCAGGCAAGCGTTGCAAACGCCTGGAAGAAGTGGCAGGGAGAGTCCGGAGGAATCGCGCGCAATTCCACCGTTGAGGCCAAGCGTGAGTACGAGGCCAGGTTCAACGCCTGGGCAAAGGGCACCAAGTACGAGGGCCTTACGGACAAAATCGGAGCAAAGTACGCTGAGCTTGAGCCTTATATGCTGGCTTACGAGTATTTCAACGAGACGGTGCGTGCCTGTGAGATTTTCGCGCCAAAGGACAAGGACTACTATCGCCCTATCGATGAGGAAAGTACAAGGGCCATGCTGAATGCGTATTACGATAATGTGGATGCAGGTCTGCGTCCTCCTTATTTCAACGAGGCGGTCTCTTCCTGCGGAGGTGTGGACGGCCTTGTGGATGCCATCTTCGCCGACCAGGCAAAGGCGGACTCACTTTATGCCCGAAGCCTCGGCTGGGTCAAGTCCGATCTTTTAAAGAAGGTCCTTGCCATAAACGGATCAATTAATACTCTCTACAGGAACTATATGAGAGGCCAGATGGAGTTTGAACCGGACAAGGCCTTTTATCCGGATGCAAACCTTACCCTCCGCGTGGCATACGGCCGTATAGCCGGATATGAGCCGAGGGATGGCGTATATTACTACCCGGTATCAACCCTTAAGGGAATAATCGAGAAGGATAACCCTGAAATCTACGATTACAACATTCCTCAGCGCCTTCGCGACGTGTATGCGCAGGGTGGATATGAAAATGTACCGGTCTGCTTCATTGCCACCAATCATACGTCTGGCGGAAACTCTGGCAGCCCGGTAATCAATGCCGAAGGAAACCTTATAGGTGTTAATTTCGACCGTGTGTGGGAAGGAACAATGAGCGATATCGCCTTCGATCCTTCATTCTGCAGGAATATCTGTCTGGATATCCGTTACGTCCTCTTCCTTCTTGACAAGGTTTACGGGGCGCAGAACATCCTTGACGAGCTTACTTTCGTAGATTAAGGTTGTGACGGCCCTGCTTTTTCAGCCAGCCGATCAGTAGTTCAGGACGGTCAGTCTGGATCATGGAAACCCCATTGTCCAGATACTTTCCGTATACCTCTCCCGGGTCGTTTGCCTGGTAGGCGGCATCGTCATCATTGCCGTCTCCGCCGCAGAGGCTGCTCCAGATGGTGTTTACCCAAATCTTTGAGCCCTGTTTCCTAATCCTGTTGCAGGCGTTTGTGAAGGCTTCGGCACTGCCGGCCTTCCAGCATACCTCGTATGCAATTGGGACTTCGTTCTGATTGATATATGAGTCAAGCAGTGCATTCCCTGTTTCACTGCCGAGGTTGACAATCGGCATATACATCATATTATTCTGGTGCCTGCTTTCGTTCTCCTTGACCACACCTATCGGGAACGTTCCCTTAATGAGGACCTGGCCAGTTACGCCCAGTTCCTCGGTGATGGCCAGCACCTTGTCATAATAGTCGTATCCCTTGTCGATGTTGACGCAGATGCGGTCTTTTGCGCACAGGAGCGCTTCACGCAGGGTAGGCATCCTGAGGGTGTCTATTACGGCAGCCTGATGCGCCCTCTGAAGGCTCAGGGACTTGATTTCCGCCAGGGTCAGGTCCTTCACAAGGGGACTCTTGTCCGGCTGGTCACGGAAGACCTTCCTGAAATTGGTTGTCCTCTTGACATCTCGGTCGTGGCATAGAACCAGAACCGAGTCCGCCGTCATATGAACGTCAATCTCCACAATGTCGGCACCCATCCTGATTACGCTTTCGATGGCCGGAATTGAATTCTCCGGCCAGTTGCGCCAGTCTCCGCGGTGGCAGGCTACTGCCACATAGTCTGTGCCCGGATCCTGCATCCGGGCGGCAATAGCCTCAGCCCTGTTTATCTGGTTTACATTGCTGCAGGATGCAGCCAGATAAAGGGAAGAAATAAAGAATAATAACCGTTTCATATTATTTTAGTTCAAATTTCACGGAGCATCTTATATCTGCGCTTGAAGCTCCTACGAGAGCCTGGAACTCACCCTTTTCCGCTACCCATTCATGTTTATCCGCATCAAAGAAACTGAGGGCGTCAAGTCCGATGGTGAATTTGACCGTCTTTGTCTGCCCCGGCTCAAGCCAGACTTTTTCGAATCCCTTGAGCTCTTTCTCTGGTCTGTCTACAGATGATTCCACATCCTTGATGTAAAGCTGGACTACTTCTGCTCCTGCGTATTTTCCGGTGTTGGTTATTGGGACGGTAATTGTGAGCCTGTCCTTCATTGACCGGGTTGAAGCTTTGGCTTCTCCGTATGCAAAAGTAGTATAACTAAGTCCAAAACCAAACGGAAACATCGGTTTAATGTCCTGTTTTTCGAACCATCTGTATCCTACGTAGATGCCTTCATCATAGTAAACCTGAAGCCTTCCGTCTTCGTCCGGAATACCGGGATACTGCCTTTCAGTCCTTACCGGGCCGTCTTCAAGTGCGACAGGGAAGGTGACGGGAAGTTTTCCTGACGGATTAACCTTTCCGGTGAGGACATCAGCTATTGCGCTTCCGGTCTCGCTTCCAAGATACCAGGCCTGAAGGATAGCTCCGACTTCCCAGACAAAAGGCATCGCTACCGGAGAACCCGAAATGTTGACGTAAATCATGTCCGGCCGAACTGCGGCAAGGGCGCTGATTACTTCGTTCTGTCCGTAAGGCAGATCGTAGGATTGTCTGTCCTCTCCTTCACAGTCCTGCTTCTTGTTTTTATTGAGTCCTCCGAAGAAGATGACGTAGTCCGCGTCTTTTACGGCCTCAAGTGCGTCGGAAAGAAGTTCAGCCTCGTCGCGTGGGTCGGATATGTCATACTGGCTGTAATTGTATTTCCCCGGAGTTGGCTCTCCAGAGTCGTATGCGCGCTCGTAAATGACCTGCGCGTCAGGATAGGCGGCTCGGATTCCGTCGAGCGGAGAAATCTCGTGTATGGTCTTGAGGGAAGATGAACTTCCTCCCACGACCATCGGCCTTATGGCGTTCTCTCCAAGTACGACAATCTTGTGCATGTTTTTCCTCAGAGGAAGGACGCCGTTGTTCCTGAGCAGGACGATGCCCTCCGTCCCTATCTTTCTGCAGACAGTAAAGTGCTCATCCGTACACATGCTGCCGTGGTTCTCTCCTTTCTCCGTGCGGAAATGAAGGCGTAGCACACGTCGCACTTTGTCGTCAAGGTCGGATTCCTTGAGTTCACCTGAAAGAATCTTAGCCTTGTATGGTTGAGCCATGTAATAGTTGTCGTATGCATTTGCCGTGTTCTGGTCCACGCCGTTTGTATGGGTGCCGAATTCAAGGTCGAGTCCGCCGTTTGCGGCTCCGTCGGTGTCGTGAACGGCTCCCCAGTCGCTGATGACGGCTCCGTCCCAGTTCCATTCATCCTTGAGGATATCCTTCAGAAGACGGGAATTGTGTGAGACCCATTCATTGCGGTATTTGTTATATGATGACATCAGGGACCATGCTCCGCCTTCCTGCACGGCCGCTTTGAATGCGGGCAGGTATATTTCGTACAAAGCCCTGTCGTCAACGTTCACGTTGACTTGAAAACGGTCGTATTCCTGGTTGTTGAGTGCAAAGTGCTTTATGCAGGCTGCCACGTTATTGCCTTGCAGCCCTTGAATATATGGAACGGCCATCTGGCCGGCCAGGAAAGGATCTTCGCCCATATATTCAAAGTTACGGCCGCAAAGAGGTGTGCGGCAGATGTTTACTCCGGGCCCAAGAAGTACGTTCTTGCCTCTGTA
>CADBMK010000148.1 GCA_902795785.1 uncultured Bacteroidia bacterium
ACGATTGACATGCCGTTCTGGGCGGCTACTATCTGGCTTTGATAGCCGATAAACATGATTTCAAGAGGAGTTCCCGGTTCACAGGAAATCTCGAAACGGCCATCCATATCGGTGACCACGCCAGTAGTGGTTCCTACCACTTTGACTGCCGCTCCCGCGAGTGGTCCCGTCTCATCAGAAACAGTTCCTTTGAGCACCTTGTCCGGTGCTGCGAAGGCTCCAAATACGCCCAGCAAAAGCAGGCATAGAATCAAAAACGGTCTATTCATATAGTTATTAGTTGAGTGTTTGCCGAAATCGCACATTTAAAACGATTTTCATTCGCAAACATACCGTTATACTATAGAATGGAGGTCTGATTGCCGACAAAGATTGGTCAAAAATCAGACAATTGTCAGATTTCAAACCATATTGACAGATTTTATACCCTAGCGGAATTTAGACGGTGACACCTCAAAATACTTCTTGAATACGGTGCTGAAGTATTTAGGATTGTCAAATCCCACCATCACGGCAACATCCACAACGGAATGGCCGCTTCTCAGGAGCAGAGCCGCCCTCTCAAGGCGGATCATACGGATGAAATCCTGAGGGCCCTTTCCGGTATAGGTTTTAAGATGCATATATAGGTTAGTGCGGCTCATGCCCATTTCACGGCACAGGTCGTCAATTGTAAATTCAGGTTCAGCCAGATGCTCTACCACCACGCGAGTTGCACTGTCCACAAAGTCACGGTTGCCGCCGTCCTCCTTCAGGTCCTCATCCGGCGCTGGAGGGCTGTCCAGACTTCTGAGCACAGGATTATCCATAATGAGGCGGTTATACTTGATATGTAGGGTGTAGATTCTCCACGCGCACCAGCAGGCAATGAGGAAAAGGGTTACATATACCGTCCACATCCACCATGTGTTCCACCACGGATTTCCTATGTTCACGATAATCTCCTTCAAATCCAGCTGGGCTCCGCTGCTGCGGCTGAAACTTGCCACCGCAACGCTGTGGGTTCCGGATTCCATTCCGGCAAAACGGATATATTCCTGAGACACCGGCTCACTCCATTCGCCTCCGTCCAACTGATATCTATAAGTAACGTCTCCCGGAAAATGCAGGCTCACGCTTTCAAAATGCAGTTCAAAGGTATTCTGCCTGTAGCCAAGATTCAGCCTCTGCTCAGCGCGGAGCAGGCGGTTTTTAGCCATCTGTTCCTTCTCGGAGCGGCCCGGGTACTTAACGCCCAGCAAATGCAGCGGAGCGGAATAGCCCACGCGCTCCAGTTTACGGGGATCCAGAAGAAGCGCCCCGTCTGCCGACCCCAGAAGAATACGGCCGTCTTCCAGGAGGGTCTGGGCTCCGCGGCAGTATTCGCGGTCTATATCGCTCTCCAGGTTGTAAGGCCTGAGGACTCCCCCTCTCAGGACACCGAGGCCTACGTCCGTGGCAATCCAAAGGTCCCCCACTGCATCTGCGCCGATGCTGCTGACGCTGTTGCCCGGAAGGCCTTCCGCAGAGGTGTACTGGCGGCACTGTCCGTTACCAAGGTCATATACATATGCACCTCCGCCGTCCGTTCCCATCCAAAGCTCATTTCCGCTGAGGAAAAGGTGAAGGACGTAAAGATTGATGGTGTTAGGGTCGGCACCATCGGGACAGTAGTCAAGAGTCTCTATGGTGCCGTCCTCGGTATTAATGAGTTTAACTCCGGCAGCCGTTGCAATTGCCATTTTCCCGTCAGGAAGCTGGAGGATTGACTGGACATTCCTTACCGGATAATAGCGGTATGCCCCGTTTGTCCTGCAGACCAGGTCTCCGTCCAGGCAGCCCATCCAAAGGTTGCCCCTGTTGTCATTGTACAATGAATAAACGTGATTGTCCCTGAGGACTCCGTTTTCCACGGAATAGGCCTGGACGGCCGATCCGCCCCTGCCAACGCGCCATACTCCCTTTCCGAAACTGGCAAGAAGGATATCTCCACCCGGTTCCTCAAGAGCGCTCAGCACCACAAGCCCCGGAGCCACGTGCTGCCACTTGCCTGAAGCCTCGTCCAGGATGGACGCTCCGTCATCGGTTCCCATCAGAAGACGTCCGTCAGAGAGGTGCGTCACGCAGTTCACATGACCGTTCCTGAGCTCATCTCCGCTACCCGTCTTTCTGCGAAGGACCTGCACCGCACCGCTGGATGGTCTGGCCATATCGATGCCGCCGGAATACGAGCCGATGAATATATCGCCCATATTGTCCGTAAGGAGGGCGTACACTCCATTGCCGTGAAGGACGCCCTGAGGGCCGTCGTTGGCATCAAAGAGTTTCTGCGCCTTGTAAGCCGATACCGTATAGACACCGAAGCCGTCCACTCCAGCAAGCATCCCACCGTGGTATGGCACCAGGGCGCGAACCGGATTCTTTGGAATACCAACCACGCCCACGCTACCCATTCCTGGTCGCCGAACGATGACTCCCTCGGCAAATGTACCCAGCCAGAGCGCACCGGTGGCCTCTTCATAATAGCCGCTTACAACGTTCTGTGAATAGACCTTCTCCCCATCCGTATTGAACACGCCGTCCGTAGTACAGATGAGCATTCCGCCGGATGAAGGCTGTATAAGATTGGCAAAACGGTTCTCGACAACAGGCATCATCCTTCCATCCCTGAGTTGATACGCGCCCCTGTCAGTTGCCAGCCAGAAGCCGTCATCGCCCACAAGCATATAATTAAGGATCACACTTTCACCAAGCGTGCCGGCGATATCCGTAACCAGGTCAAATCTATTCAGGTAAGAATCATACAGGAAAATCTTTCCCTTGTTGTCGTATGCGTAAAGGCTGCCGTCAGGCGCCGTAGCCATCATTATAGTGCGGCCGGAGAGGGCATTATACGGGATACCCTCATCCAGACGGTAGTGCTGGATGCGATTACCATTATATCTGTTGACATTATTCTTTGAAGCCCACCAGAGCGCACCGTCAGGAGTCTGCCTTATCGAGAAAACATGCAGTCCGGCCAGTCCCTCCTCCCTTCCGAGGTGCCCGAAGCTATAGTGTTCCGTTTCCACTTCCGACAGCGGCACGAGTGCCATCATCAGGCTAATCAATATGGTTATCAGCATAGTGTATCAAGTCGTAACACAAGTATAATAAAAATCCTTTAGAATGATACACTCCATTAATTCATTATCTTTGTGAACAAAGACAAATAAATAGATAACCCTTCTTATTATGAAAAGAATTCTTCTGATATTTCTGAGCATTTCAATCTGCCTTTATAGTTTTGCCGCAGGGATAAAATCAGGTCCCTGGACAACTCAGGCAAGACCGGACGGCGTCACCATACTCTGGACCAGCCAAGCCCCCGGCATGGCCTGGGTAGAACTGTCCGACGGAACCAAAGTCTGGGAAACATTTGCCGGACGCCACGTCTTCCACCGTCTTCACAGCATACGCATCAAGAAACTCACTCCGGGAACCGTCCTTAAGTACCGCATCTGCGGACAGGACCTCGCCGATGATTCCAATGCAAGGGATCCAAAGTTCGGAGAAATCTACCAGGGAGAATGGCACAGCGTCAGACTCTTCAGCCCCAAGGCCACGGAATGCCGTTTCTCCGTATTCAACGATATCCACATGCGTACGGACGAGTATTCATCCCTGGCCTCACAGGTAGACTCAGCCTCTACGGATTTCCTCTTCCTGAACGGAGACATCGTATCGGCCGGGAATTATGACCTGGACACCTATACACAATACACCCTTGACCCTCTGGGAAAACTTCCAGCAGGGCTTCCGGTCTTCTTCGCCCGCGGAAACCACGAGGGCCGCGGCAACAACGTGGAACTTATGGCCGATGTCTTTCCAAGTGGGGGGCCGGCGCCGTTCTACTACACCTTCAGGCAGGGCCCCGTTGCTTTCATAGTACTTGACGCCGGGGAAACCGGCAAGGAGCGTTCCGTCCTCTACTCCGGGAAGAAAATATATGAGGAATACCTCAATGAGCAGATGAACTGGGCCAAAAGGGCGATGCGAGAGCCATCCTTCAGCACGGCTCCCGTAAAAGTATGCATCCTTCACGTCCCTATGACAGACCACGAGGACAAGGAGGATTATTACCTTCAGTGCTGGATGAACGC
>CADBMK010000149.1 GCA_902795785.1 uncultured Bacteroidia bacterium
AATCATCCTCGATGTGGAACGGCTCGATGAAGTTCACGTTCTTTCCTGAAAGGAGTTTGAGGATGTAGGTGATGAGGCCTGCTCCGAGGTCCGCCTCCGGGACGAGGACGCTGACGTTCTCGTTGAACCACTGAGGGTAGAAACCTGCGCGGCAGCCGGCCGTGCGGAACGTGGCCTGGTCGATATCGTTATAGACATAGCAGTCGATGTCGTTCTTCTGGGCCATCTTCTTGATTGCGAGGGTGGCTTTGACGCAGCCGATGAACTTGTCGTACTCCACATCCGGCATCATCTTGTATTTGGATGTGAGTTCGTCGGCGTATGCCTTTACCTCTTCGTCGCTCAGATTGTCGATTTCAGCGCCGTAGTCGCTGTACGGGAGGTAGTGGATTTCAGGACCTATCTTGGTAAAGAGGTCGTAATTGTCGATGTACGTGCTCCACATCGCCTCGTTCATGTTGGCCATGAGGCCGACGTTTGAGTGGCGGAGGATTGAGCGTGTGCGTGCCGCGTCAGCGAATGTGCGGAGCTGCCTGGTGACCTCCTCACGTGTTCCGAGGATGGTCTTGACATTCTTCCTGCCTGTGCGGACTACGCTTCCGGAACCTTCAAGTGAGCCTACGAGGGTGCCGGCGCAGAGGTAATCCACGAAGTCGTCCTCGTCGAGAGTGGTCTCGAATGTCATCCTGTCCTTTGCTACGTTGCAGAAGATAATAGGGATGTCCGGACAGTCACGCAGGAATCTTATCCACGCAAAGTCCTCGCTCCAGGAAAGGAATTCAGCATAGATGAAGTCCACCTTCTCGTTGTAGAAGAGGTCCATGGCCCTCTGGGCGTCCTCGCGTTCGTAAACGATGCCCGGGTCAACGAGGTCCATGAAGTCCATCGTGGCCTTGATTTCCTTTACGGCCTTGTCCTTGCGCTCTCCGTAGGTGCCGCGTTTAGGGCCGTTGAGATTCTTGAATCTCGGTGACGCTACAAGGAGCAGTCCGGCCTTAGGTTTTCTTAATTTAAGTTCCTTATTCATTGTTAGTTAGATTATGATTATAGTCTTTTTCATATCTGAGCTGCGCAACTGCCAGCATGAGCACTCCGCAGACTATCCATATTACGCCCAGGATTGGGAAGGTTGCCGAGAGGCTTCCCATCTTTTCCTTCAATGCTCCAAGGATGACAGGAGCAAACGCTCCCACTGCAAATCCGGTCATGATCATCGCGCTGGCGCAGCTTGCGTGAAGGCGCTGCGGGGTGACGTCGTAGAGGACCGCGTAGGTGTTTGCATCAAAGAACGCCCTGAAGAAGCCCCATCCCGCAAATGCCAGGTAGAGCATGATGATTCCAGGCGTGCCGCCCATAGGGAAGAGGAAGACTGCGCCTCCCAGAAGGCCGATGCCCTGGAGGAACATTCTTGACTTGCGGCTCTTTACTGCGAGTTTATCGGAAAGGGAACCTGCCACAAGTACGCCGATGAATGCGGCCACGTATGTCCAGAACATGGAGTTGAAGCCTGCCGCAGCCTGATTCTGTCCGAATTCCTCCTGAAGGTAAGCCGGTACCCAGGTCATATAACCGGTAATGACGAAGATGAGGCCGCTGAAGCCTATGGTGAGCATCAATGACGTAGGTGTGGTGAAGACGGTCTTGAATCCGTCGAAGAAGCCAGGCCTGTTCTCAGTGGCTGCAGATTCCTCAGAAGGGTAGTCCTTGAGCCTGAGGACCATAAGGATGCCCCAGATGACGCCGGCCGCTCCGAAGATGATGAAAGAATACTTCCACCCGAGTTTGTCTGCAATGAGACCGGCCAGCCATCCTGCGAGAATAACACCAATATAATATGCAGTCTGGTGGATAGACATCGCGCGAGCCCGGGTGTCAGTATGATACTGTCCCAGCAGGGAGTAGTTCGCCGGACCGAAGAAGGCTTCTCCGCCTCCCGTGGCAACGCTTCTGAGGATTACAAGCCACATGAAGCTTGTTGCGAGTCCGGTGAACATTGTAGCTACGCTCCAGAAAAGGATGCTTATCGTGGTCACCCATTTGCGGCTGAAGCGGTCGCCTGCCCATCCTCCCATCGGGACCATCAGGGCATAGAATAAATTGAAGATTGTAGCTATAAGTCCGACAGAGGTGTCGGAAAGGTTAAGAGCGTCTCTTATTGCCGGAAGGACTGTGTTAAATACCTGTCTGTCACCCTGGTTAAGCAGGAATGCCATCCATAATAACAAAAGAACTTCCCATTTGTAGTATTTTTTCATAACTTTGCTGCATCACACCAGAGTGCTTCACAATTTAAGTGTGGTGTGGTGTGGTGCAAATGTAATACTTATTTTGGATTTCACAACAGAATTTGATGGTTTCTTTTAAGATTGACAAAGACAGCAGGATTGCTTATTACACCCAGATTGTAAACCA
>CADBMK010000150.1 GCA_902795785.1 uncultured Bacteroidia bacterium
AGGTACATTCCGTAACTTGCCTTTGAAACAGGAAGGAGGACCTTGCTGAAGAACGCACCCTCAGACTTGATCTTCCTGAATACAAGAATCCACGCAATGCTCATAAGGGCAACCCCGAGGGTATCATTGAGCCAAGGTCCCTCCCAAAGTGCGGCAAGTCCTACAGGCCCCTCCACCGGGAAAGAGCCGTGGCTGTCTGCAAGGACTCCCCTCAGGAATCCAGCAGAACAGATCCCAAAACCGGCGAGGAACAAAGGCAAGGCATAAGCAAGTGTTTTCTTCCAGGACAGTTCTCCCACGAATCTGCGAAAGTACAATCCCAGGAGCAAATAGCCCACAAAACCGCTGATGTAATAGAAAAGGCCATAGGCGTTCCAGCTTGCCTCTCCCCAGAGAGGATATCTTGCCGGATTTGGAATGCCGGTAGGGCCATAGGTAACGGGTACGCTTCCACCCACTGCCATACGGATCAAAGGTATTATGGTAGTGAAAAGCCAGACCGCAAGGAAGAACTGAAGTTCCTTCTTCCCAACTTTCTCAGCCCACGGTGACAAAAGCGGCATTATAAGATAAAGCCCCAGGAGCATATACACAAACCAAAGATGTCCTGCGGCATAATTGAAATTCAAAAGAAGGCCCTTGAAGTTCTCCACCGGCTCACCATACACAAGGGCATATACTACCGTCCAGAAAAAGAACGGAATCAGGATTCGAACAGCCCTCCTACGGAAGAACTCCCCGGTGGAATAATGAAGCGGGAACTGAAGATAGCTTGAGGCGATGACAAACAGCGCCACAGCCGCCCTTGGCAGTACATTAAGAATAGAAACCCAGATTGCATCAGCCTTGGTCAGGACAAGGGAGCCCTCCCCTCCCAGATAAAAAGGCTCACAGCAATGTGTCATCATTACAAGGAAACAGGCCACGACACGCAGCCAGTCAATCCAAACAACGCGATTATCGTCCATCTTTCGTGGTATTAATATCTTTCACAAAGATACATAATTAATTAGATAGCCTGAGGGATATATCAGGATAACGGTTAAGCAGGACGGCGGAAACGTATTCCCAACAGACAGAGAATCAGGATAATGGGGAAAACAGTAGCAACCAGAAGTCCATGCTGAATATCACCGGAACCTGCACAAAGGCCCACCAGCGACGGTCCGAATGTGCCGCCGGCATCTCCGGAAAGAGCAAGGAGAGCAAAGAGTGCGGTACCGCCTTTGGGGATACGGGCCGAGGTGATGCTGATACTGCCCGGCCACATAATACCAACCGCCAGACCGCTGACCATACAGCCCACCAGACAGAGCATCGGCACCTTGGAGAGCGATGCAGTCAGATAAGCAGCCGCACACAGCATACCGGCGCAAATCATATAGCCGGTCAGATCCAGGTTCTGCCCACGCTTGCCATACCAAAGACGCCCGAGGCCCATACAGAAAGCAAATCCGCACGGACCAATCAGGTCACCGACAGTCTTGCTGACGCCCAGCGACGCCTCCGCAAAAGCCGATGTCCACTGCGCCATAGTACTTTCGGATGCACCGGCGGCCACCATCAGCAGCAGAAAGAGCCAGAAAGTCTTGTTGCGGAGCAGCTCTCCCATACTCATACTTTCCGAATCCGGCACAATAGGTTCTATGGGGCAGGTAGCAAAATTGATGATGTTATAGAGCGGAATGAGCGCCCAAAGACAGGCAAGGATACGCCAATGGTCGAGACCGAAGACCGAGAAAAAAAGCGTCGAGCCCAGGATGACACCCACGGCGCCCCAGCAGTAGAACGAGTGCAACAGACTCATCATACCTTCTTTGTCAGGGAACGGGCAGGCTTCGATAATGGGGCTGCACAGCACCTCGATGAGGCCGCTGCCCACCGCATAGACCGTGACGCAGAGCAGGATGCCGACCATCGGATTGGCAAAGAGTTGCGGCACAAAACTAAGGCCGATCAATCCCAATGCCGAAGTAACTTCGGATATGATGATACTGCGGCGGTAGTTGATATTCCTGAACTTAGCGCAGAGGAAATCCGTTACCAGCTGTACAATATAGAACACTGCCGGAATGAGTGCGAGACTGGCCAGAGACACGCCATACTCGCGGTGAAAGGCCATGAAGAGCAAGGGCGTAAAATTGGCCACAATAGCCTGTGTCACGAATCCCAAATAACACGCCGTTTTTGTTTTGCTGTAGTTATTTATATCATTACCCATTTCTTATTCCGTCAGTTATCCCGGTATTGATTCTTGTTCCTTTTGCTCCTGTCCGAAGGCCACTGCTCCAGGTCGCTCCGTTCATACCGATGGCTTCCCGGTTGCTCCTTCTTCCAGTGCCAGCACCTGATGGCATCGTCCAGAGAGGCGCCCTTGTTGTCGGCAAAGAAGTCGCGGACATATTGGTTGTATTCAAACTGGGGCCAGATTTCCGTAGGATGCTCCAGCGTTTTGTACGCTTCTACGGCATCCCCGTACGTCTTTCCTGCATTCTCGTGTAGCCACTTCTGGAACTCTACCTTGAAGTGGAAGCCCTTGCCAATATGCTGCTGAAAGAACGCTCTGAGTTCCTGTGAACATATAACGCCATGTGGAATGAGTTCATCCAGCGAGGTCGGAACATGCTTTTTACTTTTAAGCATCGGATTCTTCTTTGCTTTCGGCTTAGGAAGGGCAGGTATAGTCGACTTTATGATGGCAGTCAGGTAATCCCGATCATCCACGTCGTCAATCAGGAAATGTTCTTTAGCTCCCGGGTATGGAGAGCGCATCACCACCTCTTTCAGATTGGCTGCGCCATGATAAGTAGGCTTGATATACAAGTTATTGTCACAGATAAGGCCGAAGATGATGCCATCGCAGTAGATGCAATAGTCTCCCATCATC
>CADBMK010000151.1 GCA_902795785.1 uncultured Bacteroidia bacterium
AGAGTAAAGATACACAGCCTTCATGTCCTTAATGTTAGGACTAGGGGCAAGAAGGAGGGTGTACTTTGTCTGATGGGTATAGTTAAGACAAGGGACCACCGTGAGGTCCACCTTTCTGCCATCCTTGAGCCAGCCTTCTCCATTGATCATAAGGGCCAGTTCTCCGAGTGTCATTCCGTGATTCATACAGATAGGAAGGGCACCCACGCCAGACTTGTACTGCATGTCGAGGTTCGGTCCGTCAACATAGAATCCGTTAGGGTTTGGACGGTCGAGAACTATGAAACGCTTGCCATACTCGGCACAGGCGTCCATCAGCTTCTTCATCGTGATATAATATGTATAATATCTGAGTCCGACATCCTGAATATCGAATACCAGGACATCAAACTTGCCCATGCTTTCTTCGGAAGGATAATTGGATCCGCCGCCATAGAGCGAAAGGATTGGGACTCCCGTCTGCTCGTCAACGGAGCTGGAAACATGCTCTCCGGCATCTGCGATTCCTCTGAATCCGTGCTCTGGAGAGAAAATTGCCGTTACATTAACTCCTTTTTCAATCAGCACATCCAAAAGATGAGGGCCATATTCAATATTACCGCCCTCTACGGCTGGCGTACCAAATGGGATAAGCGCCTCCTGATCTGTCACCGTCTTTCCGGCCGGAACCTTAGCGCCCTTGGATACATCACCTACGATACCTGTCTGATTGCTGAGAATAGCTACCCTCTTTCCTTCAAGAAGAGGAAGATACTGGTCGAAACGCTCGTCACCGAGGATGACCCTGTCATTTTTAGCGGCGCATGATGAGAATGCGCCGAGCAACAAAGCTGCTACGAATAAGATTTTTACTTTCATTAAACGTTGATTATTGGGAGGACCAATTTACTAAATAATCAACTGGAATCAAAAAAAGGGCGGCATTCAAAAGAATGTCGCCCTCGGATATAATAAGCTAAATATTACTTAAGCTTCTTGTAACCATACTGAGCTGTATCGCCAAGCTCCATCTCGATCTTCATGAGACGGTTGTACTTGCAGATACGGTCTGTACGAGAGAGTGAACCAGTCTTGATCTGACCTGAGTTTGTTGCAACTGCGATGTCAGCGATTGTGGTATCCTCAGTCTCACCTGAACGGTGTGAAGTTACGGTTGTGTAACCGTGACGGTGAGCCATCTCGATAGCGTCGAGAGTCTCTGTGAGTGAACCGATCTGGTTAACCTTGATGAGGATTGAGTTACCTGCACCCATCTCGATACCCTTCTGGAGGTACTTAACGTTGGTAACGAAGAGGTCATCACCTACGAGCTGGCAGCGACCGCCGATAGCCTTGGTGAGCTTAACCCATCCTTCCCAGTCTTCCTCAGAAAGACCGTCCTCGATAGAATCGATTGGATATGTATCGATAAGCTTCTTGAGGTAGTTGATCTGCTGGTCTGTAGAAAGCTTCCTTCCTCTAGGATCCTTCTTCTTACCATCCTTAAGCTGCTTGTAGTCATAGTAGAACTTGCCATCCTCGCCCTTGAAGCAGAACTCAGAAGCAGCGCAGTCCATTGCGATGGTAACATCCTTGCCTGGCTCAAGACCTGCAGCCTTGATTGCCTCGCAGATGCAGTCGAGAGCGTCGTTGATGCCCTTGAGAGCAGGAGCGAAACCACCCTCATCACCGACTGCTGTAGAGCAGCCGCGCTTCTTGAGGACAGTCTTAAGGTTGTGGAATACCTCAGCACCCATACGAACAGCCTCAGCCTCGCTCTTGGCGCCGACTGGACGGATCATGAACTCCTGGAATGCGATAGGAGCGTCTGAGTGAGCACCACCGTTGATGATGTTCATCATAGGTACAGGGAGAACGTATGTGTTGGTACCGCCGATGTAGCGATAAAGAGGAATGTCAAGATAGTTGGCAGCAGCGTGAGCAACTGCGAGTGACACACCGAGAATAGCGTTAGCGCCGAGCTTGCTCTTAGTAGGAGTACCGTCGAGCTCGATCATAGTCTTATCGATTGATCTCTGCTCGAGAGCTGACATACCAAGGATAGCTGGTGCGATGACGTCGTTTACATTGGCAACTGCCTTGAGCACACCCTTTCCAAGGTAGCGCTTCTTGTCACCGTCACGAAGCTCGAGAGCCTCGTTCTCGCCTGTTGAAGCTCCTGAAGGAACTGCAGCAACGCCCTTAACACCTGACTCGAGGGTTACTTCAACCTCGACTGTAGGATTTCCTCTTGAATCAAGGATTTCCCTACCTGTTACCTGAATAATTCTCATTTTTATTAATATTAAAAAGTTGTATCTTAGAACCGCGGCAAAATTACTAAAATTGTAAAGAGAATACAAAAAAACCCTATGATAAACGTAGAATTCCACCCGGAAACGGACATTTTGGACGTAAAATCCATCGAAAACGCCCTGAAAAGCGTCAAAGAACTCAAAATTGACACTTGCAACTGGCCTGAAGCCTTTCCATACATTCCTGAAGTCAGCCTAAAGATGATTCACACGGGAGATTGCTTCATCCTCAAATACGACGTAAGGGAGAAATGCACCGCTGCAAAGGTTGCAACAGACCTCGGCAGAACTTGGACAGACTCCTGCGTAGAGTGCTTCTTTCAGCCATACGGCAAAGGCAAATACTACAACCTTGAATGCACCTGCATCGGCAAGATTCTTATGAACCACAGGGAGGGACGTCCCAACCCAACCCGCAGCGGCCAGGAGATTCTGGACAAGATTCTGCGCTACCCGTCCCTCGGAAGCGAGCCATTCGAGGAAAGAATCGGAGACAACCGCTGGAGTGTCATTCTCGTCGTTCCAAAGGACGCCCTCTGGGAAGACAACATAGAGAGCTTCAGAGGCCTTGACGCCAGAATGAACGCCTACAAATGCGGAGACGAGCTCAGCACCCCGCACTTCCTCTCCCTCGCCCCAATCAAAACCGAGAAGCCAGACTTCCACCAGCCGGACTTCTTCATCCCCGTCCATTTCGAATAACTCATTAAAAACCAATAGACCACTTAAAGGCCGGAAAATTCACCTCTCCGGCCTTTATTCATTTGCGTGCTCCGAGCGGCGGGCTGTCTCCTCCGGAGCCCGTGCCCCCTCGAGTGAACTCAACATTTGTCTAACCGTTAACTCCTCCCCTAAATTGGGCCACAGCCTGTTTTTGAAAACATCATTCTCACCAAATGGCCTCACACGATGATGAGAGCCATCTTTCGAAGAATGACTTCGCCCGCGGAAGGGGGATATTCTTCTAATCCCATCCCTGGAGACTCTCTATGCCCATCCCGCAAGAATGATAGTTTGAAACTGTCCCCTCTCTCCGGCTACCAGCATCCCGCAACATCACCGGCGTCCTGACGCGCCTGCGGCTTGTCTGCCCGGTTGCTCTCCGCCGTTTTCAACTGCCGTAGAGCAATCCGAGCCCTGACAGCACCCTACGCTCTGTCAGCATC
>CADBMK010000152.1 GCA_902795785.1 uncultured Bacteroidia bacterium
AGTCCGTCACGGTCACGGTCGAACGGACGGCTTGCCTTCTGAGGCTCGTCTTCCCTTGTGGAGAACGCCGAGATTCCGTCAAAACTGCCCACTGCATACGGATTCACTTCCTGCGCACCGCCGCAGACGACGATATCCTGCAGACCGTTCTGAATCAGAAGGGCTCCAAGGCCGATGGCGTGCGAGCCGCTGGCGCAGGCTGCCGAAACGGTCATATTCATTCCCTTGAGCTTGAAGATGCAGTCAAGGTTCATAGTGACGGTTGAATTCATACTCTGGAAGATGGCTCCGGAACCGCAGAGGGTGGTGTCCTTCTTCTCACGCATCGTATCCACCGCCTTCACGACAGGGACAGCCGATGAATCGTTACCGTAAAGAAGGCCGACCTCGTGATTTGCAAGGAAATCAGCGTCGATTCCAGCATCCTTAAGCGCGTCTCTGGTAGCGCAGTATGCATACTGTGCCTGTTCAGGCATATAAACTCTCTGTGAACGGGCAAGTTCGCCCTTAAGTTCAGGTGTAGGGACAAATCCTGTGAGGGCGGAACGGAAGCCCATATCCTTTCTTGCCTGATCGAAGATAATTCCTGACTTTCCGTTGTAGAGGGAATCCCTAACCTCGTCAAGCGTCGTTCCAAGGCAGGACCAGATGCCCATACCGGTAATAACTACTCTATTCATTTCCTAATACTTTCTTGATTCTGTTATATACATCATTTCTGGCACTGCGAAGTTTTTCAATCGTGCCCTTTTTCTCAAGTAAAAACCAGCGGATATCCCTGACCGCTTCGAAAACCCACTTGAAGTAAGCCCATTCAAAGAGGATAATGGCCGGGAAGAGGGCCACGTGAGCCGCTCCCCAGAGAAGGCTGGTGCGATGCCAGTCCCAGAAGAAGGTCAAAAGACCAAGTACCGGGAAAAGCACCAGTACATTGACGGCAAAAAGGAAGGTGCCGTCGAAAAGTCTTCCCTTCATCTTCCTTGCAAAGTAAAGAGGAAGGAAATAGCATATTACGCTCGGCCAGAGGGCATAGAATGCCAGAGGCGCGAGTATGACAAGACAGAGGAGGCGGATGCCAAGGTCCATCTTTGAAAGGGAGAGGGTAAACTGGACATCCTTCAGGCCGGCCTTATCAAGGGAGGCGCGATACTCATTCACCGCCTTGTACATATCCTGGACGGGGCCTTTGACAGGCTCACCCCCAGCCCTCTTCTCTTCCTGCCTTACGCGGGCCATCTCCGCAAGTTCGTCAGGCGAGAAGCCTTCGTCGCAGACAAAGTCCGTGTAATAAGGATTCTCAGCCCTTTCAGCGTTTTCCAATGAGGCGCAAAGCATTCTGTCCGCCTGGAGTTTCTCTCCGAGGTCCTTGGGATTCAAGCCCTTGGACTTGGCGTATATATCTCCGATTTCGGATTTGCGGATCCATTCTATCTCGTGATAATGTTTCTTGTCCTTCACGTCAAGCATCATCCCTTCAATCCTCTCGCGGACAAGGTGGGACAGTTCCCTCTGGGCCGTACGTGGCTTCACCTTGTAAAGCTCATAATACTGACTGAGGGGAATTGGCTTGCCGAACTCAACATAGAGCTCGCCTCTGATGCCGAAATAGGTGGAATAATGGTTGCAGGCCGGGAGCACCATTATCTCTTTCCCGAAACCGCCGAGTTCTGCTGCGTCAAAGGCCATCTTTGTAAAACCTGACTTGAAAGTGCTGAGCCAGTGGCCCTCGGAGTGGCCCGCCTCCGGGAAAATCAGGACAGTGCCTCCGTCAAGGAGCGCCTGCTCCGACACGCGAAAGGTTTTGTCGTTGCCCGCGAGGGCATTTTCTCCGTCATAATTCAACCTGTATGCAGGGAGAAGGCCTATTGACTTGAGGAATTTGCCGAAAGAGCCTCCGCCAAGGGCGAAAGCGTCACCGCGCACGATGAACCTGGGTTTGCGGTCGTTGATTGCCATCAACACTCCAAGAGCGTCATTGAGGGCATTCTGATGATTGGACGCGATCAAAACCGGGGTTCCTGCGGCGGGAATGTTTTCCAAACCCTTAACGTACAGTTTCCTATAATAGATTTTTTCCAGAACAAAACGGATATAGGCCTTGAAGCCCTTATAATATTTTGATCTGAAATCTGCTTGCTGCTCCATTCTTTTCTTTAGTATCCTAAAAAACTGAGCAAAGATAATAAAATAGGTTAACTTTGCCACTATGGAAAAGAACGCTCAGCTGACCGGGCATGCAGCCTGTCTTGGCGCATACATAATATTCGGTCTGAACATCATTCTGTGCAAGGATATCGCACTTTCAAGGCAGATTCCGCCTATTGCCCTCTTTGTTTTCAGGGCCGTCGGAGCCACCGTTCTGTTCTGGGGAATGTCGTATTTCCTGCCTAAGGAAAAAATGTCCAAAAAGGACCTTTTTATGACATTTCTCGCCTCCATGCTGGGACTCTTCGTCACACAACTGTCTTTCCTGAAGGCAATCACCATGACAACGAGCATCGACGCGTCCATAATGAGTTCCCTCAATCCTGTCATGACGATGTTCGTCGCAGCCATCTTCATTCACGAGCCCATTACCCTAAAGAAAGCCGGCGGAGTGGCAATCAGCCTCTGCGGAGTGCTGATCCTTATCTTCAACTCAATCACTATCAATTCCGGAGCAGATCATACCACGCCCCTGGGATTGCTGCTGATGTTCTGCAACGGCCTGGCCTTCGCCCTTTACCTGGGCATATTCCGTCCGTTGATATCCAAATACAGTCCGGTCACCTTCATGAAGTGGATGTTCCTCTTCTCACTCATCGCATCCATCCCGCTCGGGCTCAGACCGGTCATGAATCTGGACTACGCCGCCGTGGCGCCAAAAGTCTATCTTGAAATCGGATATGTAATCATATTCGCCACCTTCATAGCATATTTCCTGATTCCTGTCGGCCAGAAACGCCTGCGTCCGACCATCGTCAGCCTCTACAACTACGTCCAGCCGATAATAGCGATGGTCATTTCCGTAATCATAGGCATTGACCACCTCACCTGGATGAAGGTGCTGGCCACCGTCCTGGTCTTCACAGGAGTCGCCCTCGTAAACAGAAGCCGCGCAGCCAGCCAGCAATAATATGAACAACCCGTTCCGATACGCACCCTCCGAGGAGATTCAGGCCCTTGCCGTGGACCTGTTTGCAAGGATCGATTCCGACCCCGCCCTGAGCGCAGCCTTTTCGGAAGGAAAGATGCTGGGCATCCTGAGGGTACGCGGAGGCGTCCTTTACGGTTTTTCGGGAAATGCCGCAGGCAGAAACAAGATTGACGGGTTCGTTCCGCCAGTATTTGACCTTCTTGACCCGGACGGACATTTCAAAAAGGAAGAGGCGGAGATCTCTGAAATAAACCACAGAATCCAGAGTCTTCTGGAAGATACGGAATACGAAGCCGCAAGGCAGAGGACAATGCTCGCAAAGGCACGCCTTGACCGATGGACCGTGGAAGAAAAGGAGAAGATGGCCGCAGCCAAGGCCAAAAGGGCCAGGGACAGGGAGAGCGGAGCAAGGTCTGAGGAAGACCTGATACGTGAAAGCCAGTTTGAAAAAGCCGAGTTCAGAAGGGGGAAGAAAGGCCTGGAGGCAATTCTTGAGCAGGCCAGAAGCCGGGAAGAGGCCTATACCCACGAAATAAACCTTCTCAGAGCACAGACAAAGGCCCGGTCAGACAGCCTTCAGAACTGGATATTTGACCAGTTCACCGTCCACAATGCCCTTGGAGAATGCAGGAGCATAGCACAGATTTTCCGTGACAATGGTATTACAGCCCCAGGCGGAACGGGAGAATGCGCCGGCATCAAACTGCTGGAATTCGCTTTTAGAAACGGCCTGGAGCCTGTCGAACTTGGAGAACTCTGGTACGGAAAGCCTTTGGGAGACGGCCTGCGCCAGAGCGGAGTCTTCTATCCTTCCTGCAATTCAAAATGCGCCCCTCTTATGGGATTCATGCTTAAGGGCCTTCAGATTGATGAAGACGTCAAGCCTGATTCATACAGGATAGCATACATAGACCGGGAAATCATAGTTGCCGACAAGCCTTCCGGCATGCTTTCAGTGCCCGGCAGGACAGGTGACATTTCCCTTCTGGATCTTCTTGAGAAAGAGTACGGAGAGGTCCTGCCCGTCCACAGACTGGACATGGACACATCCGGACTCATCCTGTTTGCAAGAAATCCGGAGGTTCAGCAGACCATTTCCGCCGCCTTTGAAAACAGATTGGTGCAGAAGCATTACTACGCCGTCATAGACGGTCCCGTTAAGGAAGACAGCGGAACCATCAGCCTCAGCATAGCCCCGGACTGGGACAACCGGCCAAGACAGAAAGTAGCCGAAGACGGCAAGGAAGCCAGGACCCTCTACCAGGTCACAAGAAGGCTTCACGACGGACGTACTGAGGTCCTTTTGAAACCCCTCACCGGGCGGACCCATCAGCTCAGGATCCACTGCGTACACCCGTCCGGCCTTGGCCACCCCATATCGGGAGACCGCCTCTACGGGTCAAAAAAAACAGGTGCGCTGCTTTTGCACGCAGCACACCTAGAATTACGTTATGATTCTAAAATAGTCTCTATAGACAGTCCCCGGCCTTCTTACTGGCCTGAAGACTAGCAGTTCATCGCACCGCAGACGTGAACGACCTGTCCGCTGACATAAGAAGCGAGGTCGCTGGCAAGGAAGAGGGCAACCTTTGCAACCTCCTCCGGAGTACCGCCACGGCGAAGAGGAATCTGCTTCTCCCACTCCTTACGTACTTCCTCAGGAAGCTTAGCGGTCATATCTGAGATAATGAAACCCGGAGCGATACAGTTTGCACGGATTCCGCGTGAACCCATCTCCTTTGCGATTGACTTTGCAAGACCGATCATACCTGCCTTTGATGCAGAGTAGTTGCACTGGCCCGCATTACCTGAAACACCAACGACAGATGACATATTGATGATGCTGCCACCCTTCTGGCGTGCCATAATTGGAGTTACCGCGTGTACGAAATTGAAAGCTGACTTGAGGTTAACATTGATAACGGCGTCCCACTGAGCCTCGCTCATACGGAGCATAAGGCCGTCCTTTGTTATACCCGCATTATTGACGAGGATGTCAATATGGCCGAAATCAGCGAGGATTTCGTCCACAACCTTGTGAGTCTCTTCGAAATCAGCGGCGTTTGAAGCGTAAGCCTTTACCTTGTGACCGAAAGCCTCAAGTTCCTTGACTGTCTCTTCAGCCGCTTCGTTAATAACGAGATCGGTGAAGGCGATGTCTGCTCCCTCAGAAGCGAATTTGAGGGCGATAGCCTTTCCGATACCTCTGGCTGCACCTGTTACGATAGCAACCTTTCCATCTAAAAGTCCCATAATTATTCTAAAATAAAACAGTATTCTACTTTTTGGAGAATATTCTCCGGCTCGCAAAAATAAGTTTATTCCTTCCTTTTGCAAAATATTTCGGATATCTTTGCGCCACACAAATAATATATATATGTCATACGAAATACGTAATCCGGAGCTCTGGGAAAGCGGAGCCATGAAAATAGAGTGGGTAAGGAAGCACATGCCCCTGCTCGCAGGTCTTGAAAAGGAGTTCATTGAAACCAAACCTTTCAAGGGCCTGAAAGTGGCTCTCTCAGTTCATCTCGAGGCCAAGACGGCCAACCTCTGCCTCATCCTTGCGGAAGGCGGAGCGGAGATGTACGTAACCGGAAGCAACCCTCTTTCAACCCAGGACGACATCGCAGCCGCCCTCGTAAAAAAGGGTCTCAACGTATTCGCCCTCCACGGAGCCACTCCGAAGGAGTATGAGCACGGCATACGCTCCGTCATCGCTGCCGGTCCGAACATCATCATTGACGATGGAGGAGACCTCGTAAACATGATCAACAGCGAGTTCCCTCACCTCATTCCAAACGTTATCGGCGGATGTGAGGAAACCACAACCGGCATCCTCAGGCTTCGCCAGCTTGACCGCACCGGAGAACTCAAGTTCCCTATGATGCTGGTCAACGACGCCGCCTGCAAGCACTTCTTCGACAACAGATACGGCACTGGACAGAGCGTATGGACAGGTATCAACAAGACCACCAACCTCATCGTAGCGGGCAAGACCGCAGTAGTGGCAGGTTACGGATGGTGCGGCAAGGGTGTAGCCATGCGTGCCAAGGGCCTCGGAGCAAAGGTCATCGTAACTGAAGTTGACCCGATCAAGGCTATGGAGGCAGTAATGGACGGCTTCCAGGTCATGAAGATGAATGATGCAGCAGCCCTCGGAGACGTATTCATCACCGTCACCGGATGCGATGCCGTCATCAACCCGGCCGACTTTGAGAAGATGAAAGACGGCGCCATCTGCTGCAACGCAGGCCACTTCGACTGTGAGGTGGACGTAGCAGGCCTGAAAAAGATGGCAGTACGCGAATGGACTGCAAGGGAGAACATCCAGGGCTATGAACTCAGCAACGGCAAAACCATCTACATAATTGCGGAAGGACGTCTTGTAAACCTCGCAGCCGGAGACGGACACCCTGCGGAAATAATGGATATGTCATTTGCCATCCAGGCCCTGAGTGCAAAGTATCTCGTGGACAATCAGAAAACTATTTCCCGCAAGTCAGGAGAACTCCTCAACAACGTTCCGGAGTCAGTTGACAACGAGATTGCCTGCAGGAAACTTGCCGACTGGGGCATCACCATCGACAAACTCACCCCTCAGCAGCACAAATATCTGTTCGGAGACTAAACCCCGTGGTATCACGCGGAATAATGTAGAATCCGCTGCTTTAACGCAAAACATTCTCGGAATCCACATCTCCAACGGCTAATTTGCTCCCGTAAAACGTGTTGCAAATGAAAGCGTTGGTAGATTTGTTCATTCCAAGGACGTGCGTTGTCTGCGGCACAAGGCTGGACCTTGGAGAAAACAGCCTCTGCACAGGCTGTCTGGCGGAGATTCCCTTTACATATTTCTGGTCGGTTGCCGCCAATCCCATGGCGGACACCTACAACGCCCTCATTCAGGAAAGGACGGAAAGGGGCGGTTTCGTGGAGCCGTACCAGTTTGCGGCCGCCCTCTTCCATTATAACCACGAGGAAGGTTATTCCAAGATTACCCAAAGCCTGAAATACCACGCCGACCTGCGCACAGGCCGGCTCTTTGCACGGATGCTTGGGCGAAGGCTTTCCGGCTCTCCGATGTATTTTGACGTGGACACCGTAATCCCGGTTCCGCTCCACCTCAGAAGGCTCTGGAAAAGGGGATACAATCAGGCCGGGATAATAGCGTCTGAAATTGCCCGGGAGACAGGCGCGCGCCTTGAAACCAGGATCCTTGTGAGAAACAAATACACGAAATCCCAGACACGGCTCTCACACGAGGAGAAAAGCCTGAATGTCCGGGATGCATTCGTTCTCAGGAAGGCCAGGGTCCGATATCCTCTGCCCAGGCACGTCCTTCTTGTTGATGATGTATTTACAACCGGGGAAACCCTGTTTGCCTGCTACCGTGTCCTAAGGGAGGTCTTCCCGCCCTACGTCAGGATCAGCCTTGCCACCCTGGCCTATGCCGGTGAGCGTTAGACTTACAGGCGCATTGCGTCTTCCACGTCCTGAGGCTGGATAGGCAGTCTGTCAGAACCGAGACGGCGGGCTCCGCTTTCCGTCACAAGGACATCATCCTCAAGCCTGATGCCGCCAAAGTCGTAGTACTCCCTGGCAAGAAGCTCGAAATTCACAAAGTCCTTTGCAATGCCTTCCTTCTTCCACTGCTCTATCAGGGCAGGGATGAAGTAGATTCCAGGTTCGTCGGTTATCACGTTGCCCGGAACCAGACGGCGGGCCATACGGAGGCTGCCGAGGCCAAGCTGAGGCGAGCGGGTCTGATCGTCGTCATATCCTACGATATCCTCGCCGAGGTCCTCCATGTCGTGCACGTCAAGGCCCATATTGTGGCCCAGTCCATGAGGCATAAACAGGCCTGCAACTCCCTGAGCAACCATCTCGTCCAAATCTCCGTGAACCAGGCCCAGCTGGCCCAGTCTCTCAAGCATGAATCTGGCCACGGCTATATGCACGCTGCGGTATGTCACGCCCGGCCTTATCATGGAGAAGGCAAGTTCGTTGCAGTCGGCCACTATCTGATAGATATCGCGCTGCTTATCGGTGAAATGGCCTCCGGTAGGCAGGGTTCTGGTGAAGTCGGACGCATAGTGGTCGTTGGCCTCAACGCCGGCGTCAATCACAAGAAGACGGCCGTCTTCTATGGTATCATTGTGGGAATGGCAGTGGAAAATCTCGCCGTGCTGGGTGAGGATGGTAGCAAACGAGAGTCCCCAGCCTTTTCCAAGGGCAAGGCCTTCCATTGCGCCGACGATTCTCTGCTCCACCACGCCCAGGCGGGTAGCATTCCTTGCAAGCGTGTGCATCTGCTGGCCCAGGTTGCAGGCTGCGTCTATGCAGGCAATCTCCTCCGGAGTTTTCACAAGACGCATGGCCACAACCGCCTTCACAAAGGCCTCCGACGCCTTTTCACAGCCCTTCTTTCCCTTGCTCACCACCTCTTCCGGAGAAAGTCCCAGAAGGCTGGAAAGCTTCATCATATTATAATAGCGGGAAGCGGGGAGA